>JBOHJU010000142.1:0-7165 GCA_050728755.1 Methylocella sp. | reverse complement strand
GCTGCAGGTGCCACTTGTTGTCGCCAGCGAAGAAGAAGGCGTCCCAGATCGCCCCGCCCTCGCTCAAATAGGCAAAATGCTGCTGGTCATGCCCGGCGAAGGTGTCAACGAAGGGGCCAGCGACCGCCGGAGGTGCGCTCGGAAACGACCATTTCACCGAGAGCGTGCCGACCTTGTTCGGATCGGAGAGGTTGCTCGCGTTGGGCTGTGCGCCAGTCCGCTGGATATCATGGCGAAAGGTGGGCCATTCTTGCGCGTGGTCTTGCGCGTGAGCAGCAGCTATCAAGGCTGCGAAACATAGCAAAGTGGCGAGCGAGTTGCTGATAGTGTGCATGACTATTTCGCCTCCACGATCAGAGCTCGGACGACCGCGAGGTGCTCGTTGTTGTTAACAATCTCGATTGGCGCGCCGGCAGGCACAGCGGTTCTCGCCACAGGGGTCAACGCCAATCGTTTTTTTGCGATGCTGATCTCGCCGGGCCCACTGAGGAGGTGGAGGAACGCGCCAGACGGCAAAGTGACGGTGTGCGGCTGCTTGTCCGGGGGAAAGGCGAAATCGCGGATGATAACCTTGAAGTCCGGATTCTCGTCCGTCTCGAAGATGGTCCGCGAAAACCCGCCCGATGGATCGGGCTCGAAGGGATGCGGCGAGGTTGGACCTTGCGGGGGCGCCTCGGCCGGTTTGGGAAGCAAGCCGCGGCCCTCAGGCGCGAGTTTTGGCTCTTGGGCGAATGCCGCAATTGAAGCTATCGCGGCGAGGCTTGCCGCCGTCGCAAAAAATCGGCGCATGGATCCCCCTTAATTGCGGCTTTTAATAAACGCGAGCGGAGAGCGTAAGGTTCCCCCCAAGTAACGTCAAGTATGATTTTTTCGCGCACCCGGCGCAAAGGTCTCGAACCATATTCGTACGATTGGATACTCCGGGAACGAGCCCCGGCTTGTGGGTTTCCGCCGATCCTGCCCTATGACGGGCGCGACGGCGCCATGCCGCCGAGATGATCGGCGACGGTAAAAATATCCTTGTCGCCGCGGCCCGAAATATTGACCACCATCAAATGATCCTTGGGCTTTTGCGGCGCGACATCCAAAACCTTGGCGAGCGCATGCGCGGGCTCCAAGGCCGGGATGATTCCCTCCAGCTTGGCGCAAAGCTGGAACGCCTCGAGCGCCTCCGCGTCGGTCGCGGACAGATAGGTCACGCGCCCGGTGTCCTTCAGCCACGAATGTTCGGGACCGATGCCCGGATAGTCGAGCCCGGCGGAGATAGAATGTCCCTCTTCGATCTGCCCGTCGGCATTCATCAGCAAATAGGTCCGGTTGCCATGCAGAACGCCGGGCCTGCCGCCGGCGAGCGAGGCGGCGTGCTTTTTGTCGAGGCCGAAGCCGGCCGCCTCGACGCCAAAAATTTCGACGGAAGGATCGTCGAGAAAAGGATGAAACAGGCCGATGGCGTTGGAGCCGCCGCCGATACAGGCAAACAAAGAATCCGGGAGCCTGCCCTCGGCAAGCTGCATCTGCGCCCTCGTTTCCTCGCCGATCACGCATTGGAAATCGCGGACCATCGCGGGATAGGGATGCGGGCCGGCCGCCGTGCCGATGCAATAGAACGTGTTTTCGACATTGGTGACCCAGTCGCGCAAGGCTTCGTTCATCGCATCCTTCAGGGTCCTGGCACCCGATTCGACCGGCACGACCTTGGCGCCGAGCAGGTTCATGCGAAAGACATTCGGCTTTTGCCGCTCGATATCGACGGACCCCATATAGACGACGCAATCGAGCCCGAAGCGCGCGCAAGCGGTGGCGGTCGCGACGCCATGCTGGCCCGCTCCCGTCTCGGCGATGATGCGCGTTTTGCCCATGCGGCGGGCAAGGAGGATCTGGCCGAGCACATTGTTGATTTTATGCGCGCCGGTGTGATTGAGCTCCTCGCGCTTGAAGTAGATTTTTGCCCCGCCCCGCCTGCCGGACGCGGCGGCTTTTTGGCGGACTTCGAAGGTCATGCGCTCGGCGTAATAGAGCGGGCTAGGCCGCCCGGCGTAATGGGCAAGCAGATGATCGAGTTCGGCCTTGAACGCCGGATCAGTCTTGGCGGCGTTGTAATGCCTTTCGAGATCGAGGATCAGCGGCATAAGAGTTTCGGCGACAAACCGGCCGCCGAAGATGCCGAAATGCCCAGTTTCGTCCGGGCCGGTGCGAAACGAATTTAGAAATGGTGGCACCGCATCTGCCTTTTCTTGCTTTACGTTCGATCGGGATCTTGCCGGGCAGAATTGACCGGGGCCGCTCCGGCGCGCCGCACTATTAGCCGGCCCGCGCGGACGGACCACGCCTTTCGGCGGCCCCCCGGACTTCGGCGATGAATGCCGCGATCTTGTTCTTATCCTTCACCCCCGGAGCATTTTCGACTCCGGAGGAAACATCGACGCCCGGCGCGCCAGTTTGGGCCAGCACGTCCGCCACATTGTGCGAATTGAGGCCGCCCGCGAGGAGCCACGGCGTCTTGGTTTCGATCATGCCAAGCAAGCTCCAGTCGAACGCCGCCCCGTTGCCGCCGGGACGTGCGCCGGCGAGGGGCGGCTTGGCGTCGAACAGCAGGAAATCGGCCACTCCATCAAAAGCCGGTATAAGCGCGAGATCGGCCGGCTCAAAGATGCCAATCGCCTTCATCACGGGAAGGCCGAAACGGGCACGAATGGCGGCGATCCGTCCCGGGGATTCGCAGCCGTGCAGTTGCAGGAGCCCGGGATCGAGCGCTGCTATCGCCGCCGCGAGCATGGCGTCGCAGGCATCGACAGTCACCAAAACCTTGCACGCCCGGCTCGCGGCGCGCCGGGCGAGACTTGCCGCCCGTTCCAAAGAGACGTGCCTCGGACTTTTGTCGCAACAAACAAAGCCGGCCATGTCCGCGCCGCTCTCAAGCGCCGCGTCGAGCCCATCCTCTGTCGCGAGGCCGCAGATTTTGACGATGACGCTCATCGGCCTGCCTTGCCAGCATCGATCGCGTAGGATGGTTCGCTTATATCATGGCCGCGAGGTTTTTGGTTTTTGCCGGAGCCAAGGGCCAGCCCCGGCGTTTTCAGCAAGCTTTCTTTGGAAAAATTACGGACTCTTCCGTTTTTCGTCCGGCCGGGGAACGGATAGCCGCGCGATTTGCGCCCGCAAGGACTCGGCTTCCGCTCTCAATCGCCGCGCAGCGCGGCGGTGCCTGCCCAGCTCGAGATAGGTTGCGACGCCGCCGCAAATAACCCCAACCATGATCGCAAGGAATATGACAACGAAAAGCGGCGCGGTGAATTGCGTGCGCTCGGCTGCGGGGCCAGCGAGCGGATCGAGGTAGATTATTACCGGCTGGTGGTTGGCCTCGGCCAGGGCCACCGCAACAAGCACGAGTGGCACCAGAAAAAGGAACTTTAAAAGTCGCTTCATTTGCGGCCGCCGATGAATTCGCGCTCGTCCGCACGTGCTTCTAGTGGATTTTTCGCAAGTTGGTAAGAGCCCGCGGGGGATGTCCGAAGCCGACGAAAACACCGGGCCAATCGGGGGCCACGCTCCTCTCGCAGCTTGGCCAAAGCTTTATCCGCGAGCAGTCGAACATACGGCGTGCAATTGTGAGCGGCAAGCTTCAGCTGGCGCCGGCTTGGTTCAGGCGTTCGCGCATTTCCTTGCCGGTTTTGAAAAAGGGTACGGATTTTTCATCCACCGGAACATGCGCTCCGGTGCGCGGATTACGGCCAACCCTTGCGTCCCGGTGTTTCACCGAGAACGCGCCGAACCCACGCAGTTCGACCCGGTCGCCGCGCGCCAAGGCGCTCGTGATTTCATCGAGAATTGCATTGACGATTTTTTCCACGTCGCGGAGGTAGAGATGCGGATTTCGGACGGCTATCCGCTGCACGAGCTCGGATTTGATCATCGGCCCCATCCCCCAATTTTCCTTTGTCCTAACTCACCCGTGGCGCGCCGAGCTTCAGTTGGCGCCGCCAACTTGCCAAATCGAGACGAGCCCGTCAAGCATACGCTCTTGCGCGACATTGGCGGCGCGATCAAGCGCGCCGCTCAGCCCGCCAAGCCCAAGGAATTGCGCGGCCCGCGCGGAAAAGCTCAAGATGCCCAACCGTTCCAAGGCCCGTTCCTGTTTCCAGTCCCGGACCGGTAGCCCCTTATGAATATTCTTTTCCTGTTCCAGCCACTCGACGGCTTCGCGCTCGCCGCCGAGGCGGTCGACAAGATGCAGTTCCATCCCCTGGCGGCCGGTAAATACCCGTCCGTCCGCTACGGCCTCCAGCTGCTCGCTGGTCATGTTCCGACGCTCCTTCACGAGCGCTTTGAACCAGGTAAAACTGTCGCCGACGAGCGCGGCGAGCGCGGCACGCGCTTCCGGACTCGTCGGCTCGAACCCATTCGGCGAAGCTTTGAGCGGGGAAGACTTCACGTCCTCCACTTTGACCCCAACCGTGTCGAGCAATTTGGCGAAATTCGGATACTGAACGAGGACGCCGATCGAACCAACCAGCGCATTTCCCAGCGCGACAATGCGGTCGGTCCCAAGGGCGGCAATATAGGCGCCCGAGGCGGCCATGCTCCCAACCACGGCAACCGTCGGTTTTTTCGCCGAGAGACGGCGTATCGCATCGTAGATTCGCTCCGCTCCCGAGGTCGTGCCGCCAGGACTGTCGATCGTAATCAGAACCGCTTCGACGGCTTTGGAATCTTCTATTTTCTGGATCAGTTTCAGAGTTTCGCGATCGCCGGTGATGATGCCTTCGATGGCAAGCCTCGCAATCTGCGGCGTGAAGCCTATGGCCCCATCCGGTCCGAGCAGACGGAGGCTCGCGGCGGCGGCGGCGAGAATCAACGCCGCGACGGCGGCGATTCGCCAATAGGACAATTTTCGCCGCAAAATATGGCGCTCGGCAAGATAATCCGCGAAATGAGGCGCAGCCATGGTCCTCCGGTGGTTCGGGTTTCGGCCAGCCTGCAGGTCCGTGCCGGCGGCTCGAATTTACGCCGTTATCAAAGCAGATTTACGTCGATTGGACAACTGGCGGCGCGGCGGCGTTTCGGCTTAATTCCAAACTCCTCAGCGCATCGCTCGGCAAACTTTGTGCCTGACCCTGCCGGCACCCTCTACTCCGGCGACAGGCTGAGGAGGACCAGGCCGGCGGCGTCATCCTCATAATCCTTGTGCAGCCAGCCGGGTAGCTGACCGCGCTGCCATCGCTCCATCGCGGTCTCGGGTAGGTCGGCAATGTAGGGAGCACGGGTGTTTGGCGGCGGCAAGCACAGAAGCACCCGCTTGACTCGTGCCGCTTCCAACGCGGCTCTGGCGTCGTCGTCGGTCAGCGCCCGGCTTGCCCGCAAATACCGTGCGATCCCTTTGTATCCTCGATGGTAAAGCGTGCCGACCGTCATCGCGCGGGTCCTCCACAGAAGTTCGGGTGCGACGTCTATGTCGACGTACACGACTTCCCGTTCATTCTTGAGCCACTTTGCGGCCTCGGCGACGTGACAGGAAAATATTTGCGCGCCGACCGTCTCGGTTGCGGCGGCGTAGAACGGAGCCACCGCAAGGATCGTCGCGAAGATCATTGCCGGCAGCAATCCGGCCCGGTTCCTGAGGTGCGATGCCAATATTGCAAGCGCGACGGCGCCCGCCGCCGATGCGTAGGGGGTGAAGCGGATATGGATGACGCTGATTGCGAGGAGCGTTGCGGCGCAAAAGGTGGCGTAGGAGAGTAGCCAGAAACTGCGCCAGTCCCGGCGGACCTTCGAAAACTCGAGCAAGAAGACGAGCAAGCAGAGGATGCCGCCCGCGCCCCAGCCGATCAAGCGCCTCGCCTGGCGGATGGGTTGCAGTTCTGGATTGTTGTCCCAGATGAGACGCTGAACCTCGGCGGGAGTCCCCGGAGCGATCCCCTGGGCAATTTCCGGGAAGGCGGCGAGCCACAGCATTCCGGTGAGGAGACCGGCAGCGAGGAGCGCTGCGAGCCGGCGGCCAGCGCCGGGCAGGCTGATGCAGCGCAGCACCTTCGCCGCGGCGAGGAGAAGGGGGCCGAGGAGGACGTAGGGAAGCGAAAGCCGGTCCGCCTCGATCGAGAGAAGCCCGCCGTTTGGCGGATCGAGCAGCCAGGCCGCAGCCACTATGACGGTGAAGCCAAGCGCACATCCCTCCACGCGTCGGACAGCCGCCTCGTCCCCATCCAGCACCCAGGCGAAGGCCAGCCCCGCGAAAGCGAGAAGAGCAAAGGGCATCATTTCGACCGAGAATGCGGTCCCGATGCCGCACCAGACGCCCGCATAGACGGCCGAATTTGCGCACCCGCCGCGGCCGGAGGCGGCCCGGACCGCATGAGCGAATGCGAGGGTAACGCAAAGAGGAATGATAAGGTGGTGGCCAAAACGGCCGGCTCCGCCGTAAGCTAGCAGCGCCGGCGCCAGGACGGCTGCGGCCGGAACGAACAGCATTGCCGGTTTCCATGCGACGAAGGGTCGTGCGGCCCACCAAAGGGCTGCCGTCAAGGACCCGAGCATGACCGGGCCGAACAACGTTGCCACCGCCAGAATCGCGCCGTCGCGCCCAAGCAACGGTTCCAGCAGCAGAACGAACGGCAGGGCGAGCAGTTCGACGAGCCGCGTCCAGTGGAGGGAAGTCCCGTATCCGGAGGAGTCACGGCCGAGGATTTGCTGCCATGATCCGGTTTCCAGTGCGTCGCGGAGGAGAACGGCGCGGGTCCAGGAATCGGGGCCCGGCAGCTTGTCGAATGAAAGGGTGTTGTGCCCATTGAATATGAAGAGCACATAGGAGGCCACAACAATTGACAAAAGCACATATCCGGCCGACGTGCGCATTCCGGCGGCAAAATCGAGCGTCGCCCGGTTCAGCCATTCAAGCATCCGGCGTGGCGGGGATGAGTCCGCACGTCTCTTGATCTGGCCGGTCATACCTCTATCCGTTCCTGTGTGCATGGCTGGCCAAGCGTGGCCACCGAGAACCGGACTGGGCCGCAAGAGCAAGTCCCGAAAAAGTTGCTCGACTTTTTCGATCAGGACATGCTTGTCTTATGACGTTTTCGCCCGTTTCAGCCAAGGTGGGCTGCCGCCCGCGAGCCGCGAGCTCGCTGGCGGCAGGAGGGGATGGGTCGTGGACATGCTGGCCGTTGTGGGC
>JBOHJU010000141.1:0-7199 GCA_050728755.1 Methylocella sp. | reverse complement strand
TGTCATCCGGTAGCGCAGCAAGGCCATATCGGCAACCAGCAAGCATAGCGGCGCGGTTAGGCGGCAAGAAGGCGCTGAACCTCGTTCACCAGATCTTTTAGATGAAAGGGCTTCGACAGGATTTTGGCCTGCGGCGGGGCGTTGTTATCCGGGTTCAGCGCAACCGCGGCGAAACCGGTAATAAACATTACCTTGATGTCGGGGTCGAGTTCGGTCGCCCGGCGGGCCAATTCGATCCCATCCATCTCCGGCATGACAATATCGGTGAGAAGCAATTCAAACGGCTCCTCGCGCAATCTGTAATAGGCGGCCATGCCGTTGTCGAACGAGGCGACATTATAGCCCGCGTTCTGCAGCGCCTTGCCGAGAAAGCGGCGCATGTCGTGATCGTCCTCGGCCAGCAGGATCTTGGCATTGATTGGGATATGCGTCTCGTTCATGGGGCCCTCGCAACTTTTGCCATCAAAACGATTGCCAGGTAAAAATCGAGTGAAAATTACCAGATTTTGTTTTATCCATTAATTTTTCGAATCGGCCTAGCGGATCGCGATAGAACTGGACAGAATAAGGTGGCCTTGACAGATTGGCTGGCTTCCATGGGTTTCGGCCGCGCGCGGCGGGGCGAGGAAGGCTTGATGACTTCAAAGCTGTCCGGCCCGGGTTCCGCGCGGGGCGCAAGGGCGAAGGTCACCCAGCCGCACGAGCCGGAACTCGATCCGCCGTTCGAGGTGGTGGAACCGGCGCGCCTGGCCTGTCCCCTGGTTTTTTCGTCGCCCCATTCGGGTGATGTCTATCCGCGTCGTTTTCTCGAAGTAGCGAGACTCGACGAAGCGGTGCTGCGCCGCTCGGAGGACGCTTTCGTCGATGCTTTGTTCGGCGGGGTTGCGGCGCTCGGCGCGCCCCTCATCAAAGCGCGGTTTCCGCGCGCCTACCTCGATCTCAATCGCGAACCCTACGAGTTGGACCCGCGCATGTTCGAGGGACGGCTGCCGGCCTTCGCCAATACGCGCTCGCTGCGAGTCGCGGGGGGGCTTGGCACAATCGCGCGCGTGGCCGGCCAGACGCAAGAGATTTATGCTCGCCGCATGCCGGTCGAAGAAGCAATTGCCAGAATCGAGAAACTCTACAAACCCTATCATGCGTGCCTGCGCGGGCTCATCGACCGGGCGCGGCGAAATTTCGGCATCGCCGTGCTTGTCGATTGCCATTCCATGCCTTCGGGCTTTCTGCGGACCGGCCAGCCTGCGTGGGCGGCAGCTCTCGAATTGCCGCAAAAGCCGGATTTCGTTGTGGGCGATCGCTTTGGTACGAGTTGTGCCACGGATTTTGTCGATGCCGTCGAATATGAGCTGCGCCGCCGCGGCTACGATGTGCAACGCAACAAACCTTACGCCGGAGGCTTCATAACCGAAAATTATGGCAATCCCGCAAACGATTGCCACGCGATGCAAATCGAAGTGAGCCGGGCCCTCTATATGGATGAACGCGCCGTGCGAAGGGGCGAAAGGTTCGCGGAAGTTTCCGCCGATCTGGCCAAGGTCGCTTGTGTCTTGGCGGATGCGGTTGCCGCGCGCCGCGACCGGCATCGCGCCGCGGCAGAATAGCCGGCCCGGGTTTTTTGACAAGGGCCGGCTGCGCAGGAAGCCCGCTACGCGCCATTCCGGCAAGAAGTACGCAAACCGCGGCGGCAGACAAGCCAAAACAAGATTAAAGAGGCCGCCGGCGTCGCCACAAGCGGCCCAAGTCTAGGGAGGAAACACCCAAGGAGGGCATTTCGGCGGTAAGAGGCTCGCCGCCAACTGCGTGATCTATCACAACTAGCATCATTCGTCAATAACTCAATATTCTTTCCCGCGCGCCGCCCCGGCGGCGCGAGGAGGCACCCGCAACCAAAAGCAGATCAGCAATTGATAATGCCAGCGGAAAACAGAGCAAATAAAGCGGCCGCTTGCGTCGTCACAAGCGGCCTAAGTCAAGGGAGGAAACACCCAAAGGGGCATCTGCGGCGACAAACCTGCCGCATCGCAACAATATGCACGTGCGACGCACAAAAGCAAGAGGGTTACCCGATTTTTTTGCATTGCAGCAGCATGGGCTCCTAGTGGACCGCGGTTCAAACGACACCGCGAGGGAAATCGCCGAAGATGGGGTGGACGGTCTTGCCGTCGATGCGGAGGTCATTTCTCTTTTGCGGACCGGCTCATTCTCTTCCTGTCGCGGCCGTGGCAGGCCCCGGCTAATAGAGACGGCTATTGCTCGGACCACAAGCCGGAATACCGGTAACCACTCCACCGCTTTCGGTACTCACTTGCGAGCATTGACCCACTGGGTTTTGCGGATTGCAGAGGGGCACGCCATTAACATTCGGCGTATATACGGTGCCCGGCGCAGGCGTGCACGGCATGGACGCCGAGCCGTTTCGATATTCCACCACATTGGACATGCTGATTCTAGAACCAGTGCCTGTCGCTGAAATGTCGTTCCCATGAATTCCACTGTAGGTGATACTCACCTGGCCGCCATTTTGCGCGACTATACACTGAGACCAAATTTGTGTGCCCGTGATGTTCAATTGCGAACCGGTGCCAAATGCCCCCAATTCCGCAAGCTGCAGAGTGCTGCTCGAAATATTCACGAGTCCGTTGGTTAAAACCCCAAGCTCGTTTATTTTTGAGTTACTGATAGTAACTGGAAATCCGTTGCTTTGACTGACGTAAACTTGCCAGGAGATGGGACTCAAATTGACGTGATTCAAAGATAGATTCCGCCCTTGATCCGTGAACTGACCCGTCGTATCGCTGCGAACATTTAATCCTTTGATACTAACGGGGGCTGTGTTGTTTTCGACGTAATATGAAAATTGCACAGGTACATCGGTTGTGCTTGCCGCACCCCCGCCATTCACGATCATGCTTGAATTTGGATGGGAGTCGAGACCCAGCCGAGTCTGACTGGTCGTCATGTTTATCGAGTAATCGAATCCGGGGCTATTGCCAAAAACAAAGTTGAAGTTTCCATTAGCATCATAGTGCGGCACATTTATGGTGCCACTGCTCCCCGAAATAAAGTCGATATAGAGAGTGGCAAACTTTGAGTTCGACACTGAAATTTGAGAAGAGTCCAACGGATAAATTTCGGTCGGCAGGTCGCTAGAACTTTTGACGATCAGTCGGGATTGATCGTGAAAGTTCCCAAGGAGCCAATTGCCTCCCTGCGACGATAAAGTTGAAGATTCGAAATCAACAATAGAACTATTATATGCATCTAACGTCATCGAAAAATGAATACCAAATATTCCAGTAGTCACAATAGTGGAATTATTCAAACTTAGGTTGGCAGTATTATTTAATGATACGGAGTATTGACCATAATATATTTGCGGAATAGTTAGGCCTCCGTTTGTGATCGTCAGCTGAGCTTGATCGTTCAGCGCAATGTTGCCATTGACCGTTAACACGGCACCCGTCATCGTCAGCGAAGCCGTTCCCGACAACGTGATATTTCCGCCAACTTTGCAGTTGGAGGCGAGATTGATGGCGCCTGACGAAGAAGAAATCCCGCTGACCGGGCAAGTGCCGAGTGTCGCGATGCTAGACGCCAATGCGACGGTTGAAAGCGGCGCGACGAGGCTTAGCCAAGAGATCGCGAGAATCGAGGCGACCGTTGTTTTTTTCACACCTGCCAAGCGGGAAGAAATAGTTAAACTCTGTGTCATCTTTGACAATCCTTTTTGTAATCGATACACGTAATTGAATAGTGAAGCAATATGAAGGTAACGTTACATAGATTTGCGTTATTGTCCGTATTCAAATGTTACAGGATTATGAGGTTAATACTGTGTAAGATATTCGGAATTAATTGTACGAAACATTTGGTAAAAGAGAATTACGCTACAATACTAGATAAATAGCGTCTCATCGCCGCTGTATTGTAGTGTTATGGATGTGTTGCTCTCTACAAAGAATTGAATTTCTCGATGTCATTCATTCTTCATGGACATTGGCCTAACCTAAGGCTTTGTCTCGGATCAGCTCAAAATCGGAGCTGCACGGAGCCCGGCACGGACTTGGCGGCTGGGACGCCCGTTGGGTCTAGGCCGAATAGTGCATTCCCAGCGCTGCCGGCGCCAGCGGACAAGGTTGTCCTCTCAGATCGCACCCTGACGGATGTTTGCCCAATTTTCTCGGCGGGGCGCATTGTCGGGATTGCGGCGATGCGAGGCAAATTTCGCCTATGGGGTTCCGATCTTTCAGCCAGCCGACGACGTCCGCCGCGCGGCAGGTTCGTTCCAAGATGCGGCCGCTTCAATGAGCCGGAGTATAGAATATACAAGACGAGTCACGACGCGCCCAATCAGAGCCTCTACCCGGGGGGCTTCGCTTCGCCGGCGAGCGGGTTATGATAGGGCAACCGCGCTGACTAGAGGCGGCGAGAGGCAAGGCAATGAAACCCCACGCCAAACAAACCAACCGCATCGAAGGCGCGAGCGGCGCTTTCGAGGTCGTGATCGGGATGGAGATCCATGCCCAGATCACCTCGAAGTCGAAACTCTTCTCCGGCGCCTCGACCGGGTTCGGCAACGCGCCGAACACCAATGTCTCGCTTGTCGACGCCGCGATGCCCGGCATGCTTCCGGTCATCAACGAGGAATGCGTGGCACAGGCGGTGCGCACGGGACTAGGCCTCAAGGCGAAGATCAACCTTCGCTCGGTCTTCGACCGCAAAAATTATTTCTATCCCGATTTGCCGCAGGGCTATCAGATCTCGCAATATAAGAGCCCGATCGTCGGCGAGGGCGCCATCGCCGTCGATGTTGCGCCTTCCGAGCAGATCGAGGTCGGGATCGAGCGGCTGCATCTCGAACAGGATGCCGGCAAATCCCTGCACGATCAGTCCGCGACGGATTCTTTCGTCGATCTTAACCGGTCCGGCGTTGCTCTTATGGAGATCGTGTCGAAGCCGGACTTGCGCTCCGCCGGCGAGGCCAAGGCCTATGTGACGAAGCTGCGCACGATCCTACGCTATCTCGGCACCTGCGACGGCAACATGGAACAGGGATCGCTGCGGGCGGACATCAATGTGTCGGTGCGCCGCCCCGGCGAGCCCCTTGGCACCCGTTGCGAAATCAAGAATGTCAATTCGATCCGGTTCATCGGCCAGGCGATCGAAGCCGAGGCGCGCCGCCAGATCGGCATTATCGAGGACGGCGGAAAGATTGATCAGGAAACCCGGCTGTTCGACCCGACGCGCGGAGAAACCCGTTCCATGCGGTCCAAGGAAGAAGCGCACGACTACCGCTACTTTCCCGACCCGGATCTTCTGCCGCTCGAATTCGACCAGGCTTATGTCGATGCCTTGGCGGGCGATCTGCCCGAGCTCCCCGATGCGAAGAAGGCTCGTTTTGTCAAGGATTACAGCTTGCCGGCCTATGACGCAGGCATCCTCGTCGCCGACAAGGAGACCGCGGACTATTACGAAGCCGCGGTCAAGCATCGGGGATCCCACCGCGATGCAAAGCTCGTCGCCAATTGGATTACTGGCGATGTCGCGGCCTACGCAAATTCGGCCGGACTTTCCGTCGCGCAGACCTGCATCAAGCCCGGGCAGATCGCTGAAATCGTCGACCTCATTAGCGACGGCGCGATCTCGGGCAAAATCGCCAAGGATGTGCTCGCGATCATCATCGCCGAAGATCCGGATGGTGATCCGCGCGCCATCGTCGAGGCCCGCGGCATGACGCAAGTCACCGATCATGGCGCGATCGCGGCCTGCGTCGATGCCATCATTGCCGCTCATCCGGACAAGGCCGCGCAGGCACGGGCCAAGCCTTCGATGCTCGGCTGGTTTGTCGGTCAGGTCATGAAAGACACTGGCGGCAAGGCCAATCCGCGAACCGTCAACGAGCTCTTAAAAGCGAAACTTGAGGTCTGAGAAGCGATCGCGAATCAGCCTTTGATTCGGGTGATTCGCTCGATGCGTATCGATTGGAGCGATTGCCGCGCCGTTTCTCGCCGCGTTTTTTTTCATCCAATGAAATTTTTTTTGCGGCTGATCCTTGGCTTCAATCGGCGCCGCGCGATCTGCTCGGAGATTGCTTGCCGCGAGCGAAATCGCTCCTGCCAAACCGCTTCTGCCGGTGGAAATCGCGCCTTGCGAAAGCATCACGGGAAATTATGAAGACAGTTGTGAGAAGCCTCGATGCGGGCATTTTCCGATGTCTCGAAAAATAGAATAGAGCCTTTAAATATAACAGGTTTTTGAATCAACGAACCTCCTTGACAAGAGCCGGGTCGCGTCCGCGAGACGTGCTCGGCCGCATCGTGTTGACGTTCACGGATCGCGTAGGGCCTGCCTTTCGCGCGCGACACGTGCGTCTCATCGTACTGACGCTGCTTCATCGCAGACAACGTGGCCGAAAGCGTTTTTGGACGCTCGGGCGGCGCGTTATCCGCGCTCATTTGCATTGCTTGCGAAGCAACGCCTCTTGCACGGCTGATTAACAGCGGTACGCTATGCAAGCCTCTAGCCGGTATTTCGAATCAGCCGGCTAAAAACAGCAGAGGAACTTTGAACATGGTGAAGGCAACCACCAAAAAGACAGCAAGGAAAGCCGCGGCGAAGAAGAGAGTCGCGAAAAAGGCCACGGCAAAAAAAGGCGCTGTCAAAAAAACCGCGCGCAAGGCAATGGCCGCGAAAAGGCCGATGAAGAAAGCCGCGGCCAAGAAAGCATCCGTCAAGAAGACGGCAAAAAAGATCGCCAGGAAGGCACCGGCAAGGAAGGTGAGCGCCAAGAAGGTGGTGCGCAAACCGGCGGCCCGCAAACCCCCGCCGCCGCCGCCGCCGGGCCCTCCGGAGACCGTTTGACGACTTCGCATGAGGAATGGAGACGGCCGGCCGCAGCTCTCGGGCGCCATGTTGCGCGAGGGGATTTTGTCGCGCCGCCGGTTGTCCCCTCTTGCTGTCGCAAGAGGTTTCATGCGGTTTCACCGCGAGGGTGGCAAATCCTCGCGGCGCGCGAGGAGACGATCGCGGACATGTAGTGGAGACGAATGCGCGCGGGAGTATAAAGGCATAGGTGTTTAGTCCCACGTTGTGCTGGTGTATGTTATGGCCAGCTAAAACGGGAGGGATTGTGGGACAAGTTTTACATGGATGCGCCCGCACGACAGTGGCGGTGCGTCGAGCAATCCAACAGAGTC
>JBOHJU010000140.1:0-7267 GCA_050728755.1 Methylocella sp. | reverse complement strand
TCATCGAGGTCGACAACGACGGCGACGAACCGGAGACTCTCCTCGGTGCGACCGTGGACGGAGCCGGTGCCGGTGTTTTGTACCAAATCATCGAAAAAGATGGCCGTTTCAGTTCGAAGGTCCTCGAACATGGGCTGCTCATCAAGCCGCATGGCAGCGTCGAACTGCCTTCGGACAAATATCAGTTCAAGTTCGGCAAGATCACCAAGGCCTTGATCGCGGACACAGAGGTCCAGGGCACGCTCGTGTTCGAGAAATTGCACAGCGTGCCGATCCACTTCATTGTCGAACAGGACGACACAGCGCCGAAGGAAGACGCGGCGCCGGTTGACCCCGCCCCTTCAGCTCAGCCCGGCGCAGCCAAGGCTAAGCCCAGGGACTACGATTTGCCATGGGCGAAAGATTTGCCGTGGTAGAAATACGTTAGCCTGGCCTATCGCGGGATAGGCGAGGGCCACGCATGACCAAGATTTTCCCCGACGCACGCTCGGCCCTGGCCGGCATTCTCAAGGACGGGATGACCGTCATGGCCGGGGGATTTGGCCTTTGCGGCATCCCGCAAATCCTGATCGCGGCCATTCGCGACCTTAAGGTCAAGGATTTGACCGTGATCTCGAACAACGCGGGCATCGATGGCGCCGGCCTCGGCATTCTACTCGAGACCAGGCAGATCAAAAAGATGATTTCGTCTTATGTCGGCGAGAACAAGCTTTTCGAGCGGCAATATCTTTCCGGCGAACTCGAACTCGAATTCAATCCGCAAGGCACGCTCGCCGAGCGGATCAGGGCGGGCGGCGCGGGCATCCCGGCGTTTTTCACCAAAACCGGCGTGGGAACCGTCATTGCCGATGGGAAGGAGCTGCGCGACTTCGACGGCGCGACCTATGTCATGGAGCGCGGACTCGTCGCGGATGTCTCGATCGTCCACGCGTACAAGGGAGACACGGAAGGCAATCTTGTCTATCGCAAGACGGCGCGCAATTTTAATCCGCTGATGGCGGCCGCCGGCAAGGTGACGGTGGCCGAGGTCGAGCATCTCGTCGCGGCGGGAGAAATCGATCCCGATTCGATCCATACGCCCGGGATTTTCATCCAGCGCGTCGTGCATGCGCCGAATATCGCCAAACCGATCGAAAAGCGTACAACCCGTCCGCGCATCGCCGCTTGAGGAGACCCGCGAAATGGCCTGGACCAGGGATGAGATGGCGGCGCGCGCGGCCAAGGAATTGCGCGACGGGTTTTATGTCAATCTCGGGATCGGCATTCCAACGCTCGTGTCGAATTTCATCCCGTCCGGCATGAATGTGCAATTGCAGAGCGAGAACGGCATGCTCGGCATGGGACCGTTTCCCTTCGAGGGGGAGGAAGACGCCGACCTCATCAATGCCGGCAAGGAGACAGTCACGGAACTTTCGACGACAAGCTATTTCTCTTCCGCCGATAGTTTCGGCATGATTCGCGGCGGGCATATCGATCTTGCGATCCTTGGCGCGATGGAAGTTAGCGAACGCGGCGATCTCGCCAATTGGATGATCCCCGGCAAGGTGGTGAAAGGCATGGGCGGGGCGATGGATCTCGTCGCCGGCGTCAAGCGGGTCGTGGCGGTCATGGAACACACCGCGAAGGGACAACCAAAACTCCTGCAAACGTGCACTTTGCCGCTGACCGGCACGGCGGTCATCGACCTGGTGATCACGGACCTCGCGGTTTTTTCGATCGGCAAGGCGGCAGGCACGGGCATGACCCTTATCGAGCTCGCCGATGGCGTTACGCTCGACGAGGTCAAGGACAAGACCCAAGCGAGTTTTGAGGTGGCGCCAGACTTGAAGACTAAAGCGGCTTGACGCTCAATTGGTCCCGGCGATGGGAGCGGCGCTGAACGCGATCCAGAATCAAAAAAAAAATATTTTCATCATCTCAATCGTCGACTATGGCAATGCCATTTCATTCTTGAACCAATACCGGAAGCAGGCCAGATCGATCATGGTCATGCGGATAATCCGGGGCGACTCATGAAACCAACAGAAAATCGAACTGCGGTTATCTTGCGCTTCATTCACCGTTATTTTATCTGGATGATAGTGTCGTCATATATTGCTGCCGCCATGATGCCTAGATTCGGGCTTTGGATACATAATTTCAGTTTTGGCGGAGCCGATTCTATTCGAAGAAACCGGATTTTTTCCCTGCCTCTTTTAATGTTGGCGGTGCTATTATTCAATGCAGGATTGGGAGCAAAAGCAGAAGAGCTAATCCGACTGGTCCAAAAACCATTAGTATTGCTTGGCGGCCTAATTTGCAACTTGACGATTCCACTTGCCTTCATCGTTGCGGTCAGCTCCTTGAAGCATATCTGGCATGACCAGGAAGAAATCCAGCAGATACTTGTCGGTCTTGCGTTGGTCGCCTCGATGCCCATCGCCGGATCATCGGCGGCATGGTCGCAAAACTCCAACGGAAGCCTTGCATTGAGCCTCGGGCTGATATTGAGCACCACCGCGCTCAGCCCTTTGTTGGCTCCGTTCGTCCTTGATATGGCTGGTTTTGTGACCACTGGAGATTTATCGAAGCATTTGCGCAAACTCGCATCAGGTGAGGCTGCGAGTTTCCTCGGTACATGGGTGATTCTGCCCACCTTGTTTGGAATATTAGCGCATCTTCTTATCGGGGAAACCCATGTCACAAGAGTAATGCCCTATTTGAAAATAATTAATTTTTCCGTATTATTATTTCTGAATTATTCGAATGCTTCGCTAACGCTGCCAAACTTGGTATCGCACCCCGACATTGACTTTCTCGCAGTAATGCTGGTCATCGTCATCGCTCTTTGCGTAAGCGCGTTTTCAGCCGGCTATTTACTGGCTCGCCTCTCTCGCGTCAGCAAAAGCGAGAGAGTTTCACTGGTGTTCGGCCTAGGTATGAATAATAACGGAGCTGGACTTGTTTTGGCATCTGTGGCGCTGGCGCATCACCCGCAGGTCATGCTGCCCATTATTTTCTACAATCTCGCTCAGCAAGTGATTGCTGCCGCTGTCGATTTGGCCTTATTCAAAAGCTAGTCGCCGAAGCCGCCGCTGCCTGCTTCCTTGTCATTCTCACCCAATTCGGCACAAGCTCATACGGCCCGGGCGAAAACCAAGACATCGACCCGTCTGGCCCCCCCGCGCAACAGCGCGCGCGAGGCGGCGTTGGCGGTCGCGCCCGACGTCATGACGTCGTCGATAAGGATAATCGCGCGGCCTTCGACTCTCGCCACCATCCCTTCGGTCACTTGAAATGCGCCTTGCATATTGAGAGCCCGCTGCGAACGCGAAAGTCCGACCTGGGACGGCGTCGCCTTGATCCGCGCGAGGGCGAACGGATCTACCGGCACGCCGCATTGGGCGGAGATCGCTTGCGCCAAGGAATTGGCCTGATTGAATCTGCGGGCGGCAAGCCGGCGGCGATGCAAAGGGACCGGCACGAGGAGATTGGCCTCGACGAGCAGTTCGTTGCCGGCGCGGGCCATCCAAGCCCCGAGCGGTTTGGCCAATTCTATCCGGTCGCTATATTTCAGCCGATGCACCAATTGCCGGACCGGCCCATCATCGAAATTGGCAACCGCCCGGGCGCGGGCAAAGACCGGAGGATTGGCGACCGCCTCTGGCGAAAGAAGCCCTTCGCTGCCGAGATCCATCGCGAAGGGCGTGCCCAGCCGCTCGCAAAACGGACGCTCGATAAAGCGAACCTGCGCCCAACAGGCGGCGCAGAGCGCGCCCACGGCACCGGTGGACTGGCGGCAATTGAGGCAAGCGGGAGGGAACACGGTGTCGGCCGCGGCACGCGCGAGGCCGCGCAAAAGCGGCAATGCCCGGTTGACGGCGGTACTCCGCAGCAAGCTGGAAAGAGCCCGCAAAGCAGGCTGCGCGGCGGCCATTGCGGCTCCCCGTTACCGTGGTCCAAAAGCCAGCACTTCGCGCGTAAAAATTTCTCTGACTTCTGAAAACGGCTCATGTTTATCATTGTAAATGACAGCGCGATGCCGGAAAAGCCCCCAGGGCATCGCCAATGTGGCCTCTTGCCTGTCAGCTGGAGGCGGACTCAGTTCCCATCCGTCGGGAAGCGGTTTCCATAGGATTTCGACCGACAAATTCTCCCGGCTGGGCTTCAAACGCTGCACCGCCCGCCCGAAAGGTGTATCGGTCGTCGTCAGCATATGGTTGATTTCCGCCCCGACCCGGCTTGGCACGTACCAATTGTCAGCTTCGGCCAGGATGTGGGCGCCGCAGGTAAGCTCAACATGCCGGTAGGTGACCTCTTCTTCTGGGCCGACTTGAAGTCTTTGCCGCTGCTCAGGCGAGACAGGTTTCTCCGTACCGGTGAGCCGCCTTGCGTGAACCAAGGGCTCGCTCGCCAATTTGTGATCGGCGCACCATTTTTCTAGAATCTCTGTCGCGGTACAGGAGGCGCCAAGAAGGCGGGCATTCAGGGTTTCGATCAAGGCGAGGGCCTCGACTCGCGCGAGAAAAGTGTCCGGCCAGGGCGCGCCCGTCCGCCGGAGGACGGGGTCGGCGGAAATCATGGAGGCGCAAAGGTTCAATGTCACTATTGTTCCGATCCAGCAACGCCGTATTCCGGCGTTGTCATAAGACAATTTGCGGGGTGGTGGCAAACGAACACCGAAATCGTCATAACACAGTTCCTTGATCGAGCCCTGCCGGACGAACGGTCACGGAAGATCCGCCGGTCTTGCGCGCCGCACGTTATCGACGTAGCAGTTTAAATGGCGCTCCGTCGCGAATTGACCAAAGGGTGCGACATTTCCCTTCCGCGTTCGATCCCGGGGCGCGGCCCTTCTTGGCAAACGATCGACAATGTTCCAGAGGCTTTATCGTTGGACCCTGAGCTTGGCCCAGAGCCAGCACGCACCTTGGGCGCTCGGCATTATCGCCTTCGCGGAAAGCTCGTTTTTCCCATTGCCGCCGGATACGATTTTGATCCCGATGTCGCTCGCCGAGCCGAAGCGCGCATGGATCTATGCGCTGATTTGCACGATTGGATCGGTCGCGGGCGGCCTGCTCGGCTATGCGATCGGCGCGCTTCTTTACGAAACAGTTGGAAAATGGCTGATCGATCTTTACGGCTACGGCGCGCGCGTCGATCAAATGCGCGCGCTTTATGCACAGTGGGGCTGGGCGGTTATTCTGTTTAAGGGTTTGACGCCAATTCCCTTCAAGATCGTGACGATCACGAGCGGGCTTCTCGCCTATAGCCTGCCGCTCTTCGTTCTCTTGTCTTTTCTTACGCGTGGTGCGCGCTTTTTCTTCATCGCGGTGCTTCTGAAGCGCTATGGCGAACCGGTCAACGCCCTGCTCGACAAATATTTTGGCTGGTTCTTGGCAATCCTTGCGCTTGCCATCGTGGCGGGCTTTTGGATCGCCGCGCGGGCGATTTGACGGCGGCGATGCGTACCAAAACTCCGTTTTTCATTGCTCTTGCGATTCTAGCAATCGCAAGCGCGTCGATCGCGGGAGCTTTCCTCTTCGAGGCTTTAGGCTATGCGCCTTGCGAGCTCTGCCTCAAGGAGCGTATTCCCTATTATGCCGCCATTCCGCTTGCGGGTCTCGCGCTTGTATTTACCGCGCGAGGTTCAAGGAACCTGATGCGCGCAGCCTTCTCAATTCTCGCCGCAATTTTCGCCGCAGGCGCGATTCTTGGCACCTATCATGCCGGCGTCGAATGGGGAGTTTGGCCGGGGCCACAGGAGTGCTCCGGGCCGCTCAAAAGTGTGCCCTCGATTGAGGATTTCTTGGCCGAATTGCAAACCCTCAAGGTCGCCCGCTGCGATATCGCGGCCCTGCGCATTCTTGGCCTGTCGCTCGCTGGCTGGAACGCCACGGTTTCGGCGGGGCTCTCAGTGCTTGCCTTATTTACAATGATCAAGAATACCTAACGGCTTGGCGCCGCGCGCCCATTGGCTCGCCGTCGAATGGCTGTCCATCGAGCCGGTATGGCGCGACCTCAAGGCGAATCGTCTCGCTTATCAAACCTTCGCCGACGCGGACGGCTTCGAAACGGACGACCTCGAAACGGCCATCCATCGCGCCGTTCGCGCCATCAGCAACAAGCCTCGCCGGTATCCGTTGGCCAAGCTACAAATCTCTGCTTAGGGCAGATACAGTCTCTCCTTAAGCGCGAGGGTGATCGCTGGCTCGCAGCCGATCAGACGCCCAAACTGCTTCAGACGATATTGCAGCCGTTCGCTCGCGAGACCGGCGGGCCCAGCGGCATGCGGCGTCGCGAAAATTTGAACTGGCGACTTGTATCGCTTGGGCCGCTCGTCCAAATTCCTGCCAAATTTTCGGCTTCAGAGGAGATAATCCTATCTTCAGATAAATGTGGAGATAACCGTGAGAACCATCCAAACATCGCTCCTGGCCGACGCCGCGATGATCGTTTTTTCCGGCGTTGCGCAGGCGCGGTGCCTTGGCACCCATGTACTGACTGTCCCTCTCCCTGGCGGCGGGGTCGAACAGATTCGCTATAGCGGGTGCGTTGCGCCAGAGGTCTTCCTCGGAGCAAGCCCGGCGCGCGTGGAACCGCCCCCTGCCTACGGACCGGAATCGCCGTTCGCCGTCCTCGACCGGATGTCCGAGGAAATGAACCGGCGTGCGGCGCGTTTGCTGCAACAGGCGGCGGCCATGACGCAACAATTCCCCTCCGATCCGGACCGGCTGATTCAAGCTGAGCTCGGCAGCTTGCCGCCAAACGGGCACAGCTATACTTTTGTCTCGTCGATGTCGGCCAGTGGTTTCTGCGGCCGTAGCGTGGAGATCACCTCTTTCGGAAATGGCAGGCAGCCGCGTATCGTGTCACACAGCTTCGGCCAGTGCGGCGGCGCGCCGCGGGCGACCGCACCGGGGAGCGTGTCCGTCCCATCCACGCCCAGGCATCGGACCGACACCATCATGGCCAATGCTCAAACCAGCCAATCGGTTGATGCCGCGCCCCCGGATATGGTGAAGGAGGCCGCCTGGCAGCCGTGAACGGCTGACGCCAGGTAGCCGTGTGAATCAAAATTCGTCTTCGGATTCTGATCAGTGCCATGATCCGGACGGGTGGGATCTTAACTCCCGGACGCAGGAGCGCGCGACGAGTTTTACCTAGGGTCCGGACTCAATTAATTCAGATCCAATAGGCTAAGGTAGCGGCGAAGCAGAGGGCCGAAAAGAAGTTTTGCGCGAGCTTGTCGTAGCGGGTGGCGATGCGACGGAAGTCCTTGAGCCGG
>JBOHJU010000139.1:0-7313 GCA_050728755.1 Methylocella sp. | reverse complement strand
CTGCAGGCTCAAGGATTTCCAGCGGATCGCAACAAGATACGACAAACTCGCGCAAAACTTCTTTTCGGCCCTCTGCTTTGTCGCTACCTTAGCTTATTGGATCTGAATGAATTGAGTCCGGACCCTAAGGAGGCACTGCCGCAGCGTAACATTTGTCCGAACGATAAATATGAATCTGGCTCGCGTTGCGACAGGACCACATCTTCGTTTATCGAACGAGGCCCGTAACGCCGTTCTGTCCCCTGCGGCTAGGCCGACGCGAGAATTCTCGTTTTCCCGCCTCGGCAGCGGCCTAATCCGGCCGCTCGAATTTGGAAGTAGGCGACGCGCTCCTTTCCCTCATCGGTTGCCCGGACCGGCCCGTTTTTTTGGGTCGCTATTTCGCTCTGGTCCATGCGGCCACCCGGCATTCCAGAACCAGCAAAGAGTGATCAAAACCGGACAGCGCCGTTCCCGCCAGGGCGTACTGATGAATGAACGGCGGCGTCAACTGTGCTTCAATTCGGCGGCCGTTGGACCTATCGCTCGCTGAAACGGAGAAAATTTTGGCGGCAGACCCAATCGATCTGGACGGCCGGCGAGGGACGGCGGCGCAGAAGGCGGCCAGGTTGCGCCGTCAGCTCGCCGCGGGTGAGGCCGGCCATGCCGCGCAGCGGGCGCGCCAGGAGGAACTGGACCACTTGCTTCTCGCCGCGCCCGCCACAGGCTGGGTTGAAGCCGTCGCCAAGGCTCGTTATCTTCTGATCCTGCTTGCGCAGACGCCGGCTGCCGAAGATCTGCGGCGGGCGAGGCTCATTGCGGACGTTTTCGCCGACTTCGAGCGGCTGCTTGCAGAACCAAAAAACCCGCCCGCCGCGGGCGGCACGGGGCTCGCGCCCGCGAGACCCATTCAGAGGAGGATAGCGATGGCAAAAGGTCAGCAACGCGGAAACCGCGAAGCCAAAAAGCCGAAAAAGGAAAAGCCCAAGGCCGCGGCGGCCGGCCGGGCGCCGTTCGGGCTCAACCCCCAGAAATCGGCGGGGGCGAAAGACGATCAAGGCAAGAAGAAATAGCACGCCATACCTCAACTTGGCCCGCGCGCGATCAACGCGAGACGGTCTGCGCTGGGCGGACTTCGCTGTTTCGGATAACCACGGCTCGGCAGCTCGCCATCCGGCGGCGGCATGGGGGGCCAGGAAGTTGGTCCGCTACCGCGCGACGCTATCGAGAGGATGGTTTAGGCCTGGCGTAACTCTGGCCCCATGTTATAATGCTTCGCCAGAAAAATGGCGGGAGAATTTGCAGCCCTCTTGAGTTAGGCAAACCGGTAATTTCCGCCGCTCTCCTGCTTCGATTGTTGCGAGGTAGCGATGAACCCGCCATCCGTCCCGCCAAAGAATACCCGTGGCGCAACGGGCGCCGAGGCGATCGGCATAGCCGTGCTCGTAGCTGTAGGCCTTGGTTTCCTTGGGTTCATGGAGTTCAAGAATGTGCTAATCGGCCCTAAGTCGGGCGGCTACGTGAACATCAGCGCGATTGTGGGACAATGGCAGGCGGCTGGCCGCCCCTGGCACATCGTGTTTCGAACCGACAAGACGATTGGCATGAGCTCCATTGGTCCCGCGCAACCAGATAAGGTGGAATCGGGGACGTTTCGGCTGTGGAGCGAGGGAAACGTCTTAATCGACATGAAGGACGGGAGAAATTTCACGGCAACGTTCAGGGCGCTTACGCCCAACCAGTTCGACCTTGTGGACTCGGCAAACGGGGCGGTGACGGTCTTCGTGAGAGCGCCGTAGCGCTGGTCGGCCAGAAATAATCGCCCTTCACCAGCGGCCCCCCAGCGGAGCCGCCAAGTTAGACTCCGCCGCGCGGATGCCCCGAGCGGTTGGCCTTAAGTAAAGCGCACAGCTAGCGCGGATCCTTTTATATTCCATCTTATCTTGAAAACCACTTCATCCCCCGTAATTCTCTTTGAGATAATCCCCGATCGACTTGGCGTCCGCCGGATCGATCGGCGCGCCAAACGCCTTGATCATTTTGGCGACCTCGGCGTCCCAATGCGCCGCGTCGAGAAACTGCGAATTCATCACGATGTAATCGAGGCTGTGACAAGCGCCGCAATGGCCCTCGACAAGCTCCACCCCCGGCGCCTGCTTGAGATGCACGGCCGCCTCGTCCGCGCTGGCCGACGCCGGGACAAACGCCAGCGCCGCAAAAATCGCGATCCACCGCATGGCTTTTTCCTCAGCTGACATCGAGCGTCACGGTTTGCGCGGCGTTGTTATAGGCTGCCGGGTTTGGGACCGGTTCCAGAGTTTGGATTTGGCCGGTCTTGTTGGTGGCGCGGGCGATGACCGCCAGTTTGCCGCGCTGCATGGGAGTAAACTCATGGCTCCAGGTACGAAAGGCAAATTTGCCCAAGTCGTCTCCTAGCTTTGCATCGCCCCACGTGTTGCCGTTGTCGGCCGAGATTTCGGCCGAGCGAATGCCGTAGCCGCCGTCCCAAGCAATCCCGCTTATGGCCGTCCTGCTTCCCGCCTTGATCCTCGCGCCATCGGCCGGGCTCGTGATGAGTGAGTTCACGGCGATCTCGGTGATCGGCGTAGTGACGGCCGTCTCCTGCGAAACGAACCGCGCCACCAAAGGGAATTTCCCCACCGGAATCCGGTAGGCCGTCTTCATCCAATACCCATCGAAGGGCTTGGTTACAGCTGTGATGCTGGTAATGTGCTTCACCCAATAGGTCGCGGTCCAGCCGGGCACGACGATCCGCGCCGGAAAGCCGTTCCAATGCGGCAAAGGTTCGCCATTCATCTCATAGGCGACGAGCGTCGTCTCCTCGATAGCTTTCCATACGGGAAGGCTTTTTACGAAATCCGGCGTCTTGTCGAGAAGCGGGCCGTCGGCGCCGTCGAACACCACTTCGACCGCCTCCTTCTTGAGCCCAACCAAGTCGAGCACATCCTTAAGGCGGGCGCCCCTCCAGCGCGCGCAGCCCATCGCGCCATAGCCCCATTGGACACCGGCGACATGGGGCTGAAACAAGCCCCGGCGATTTCCCGAACATTGGCAGACGGCGGCGACTTCGAATGTAGACAGTCTTTTCAACTCGTCGAGACCGATTTGCAAATCGCCGTTGGCGCCCTCTCCGCCCAGATTCAGTTTCCACGTAGCGGCGTCGATTTGCGGAATGCCCGCGAGATGATAGCGGACGAAAAATTCGTCGTTGGGGGTGATGGCGGTACGGAAATAGCTAAGCGGCGCCTCGTAATTGGGCGGCCGGCTGGTCAGCCGGATCAGTGGCTTTTTGCCGGGCAGAGTGTCGAGAACGGCTTCCGCCCGCGTGCCCTCGGGCAGCAAGCGCGAAAGCCGGAGGAGGCCGCTGCTGGTTGGCCCGGCGCCGCCCGTCGGGACCGTCAAGGCGCCGCCGCCCGCGAAGGCCAGCGCTCCGCCCGCCGCTTCCAGCAAACCGCGCCGCGTGATCATAAAAAGCGTCTCCCTTGCAGCAGCTGCCAGCCAGCGCCTATGCAGGTAAGCCACGGAAGAGGAAAATTTTCAAATCTCGATTAAGTGAGGGATGGCTCTCCCGCTGTAATCGGTCTGGCTCATTGCTCGTCGAATTTCCCGCCAACTTTGGCTCGCGTCTCGTGCGCCGCGCGCTTCTCATTGCCCGCGCGGATGCGCGGAGCGGTAGGCTTCGAGCAGCCTCGCGCGATCCACGCCGGTGTAGATTTGCGTCGTCGAGAGCGAGGCATGGCCCAAAAGCTCCTGGATCGCGCGCAAATCGCCGCCGCGCTCCAAAAGATGGGTGGCGAAGGAATGGCGCAGCGCATGCGGCGTCGCGCCATCGGGAAGCCCGAGCGCGCCGCGCAGGCGCGCGACCGCGAGCTGAATGATGCGTGAGCCAAGCAGCCCGCCCTTGGCGCCAACGAACAGCGCTTTTTCCGGCGCGAGCGCATAAGGGCAAA
Source organism: Methylocella sp. (assembly GCA_050728755.1). Lineage (GTDB taxonomy): Bacteria > Pseudomonadota > Alphaproteobacteria > Rhizobiales > Beijerinckiaceae > Methylocapsa. The sequence goes on along the minus strand of JBOHJU010000139.1, from coordinate 3,363 downwards.
GCGCAATGTAGGCTTCGATGGCTTGGCCGACTGGCGCGATGATGGGCACGGTGCGTATCTTTTGGCCCTTGCCGGTGACCGTGAGATAGTCGCGCGCGCCGACCGGCGCCTCGGAGCGCTTGATTGCCAAGGCTTCCGAAATGCGTAAGCCCGCGCCGTAGAGCAGGCTCAAAACGGCGGCATCGCGCGCGATGATCCATTGCGGCCGGTCTTCTCCGGCCCGTGCGTCCACGTGAACCACCTGGCGTGCCGCAGCGATGCTCAACGGCTTTGGCAGGCTGCGCTTGATCCTTGGTGGGCGCAGCGCCGCGAAGGCGAGGGCCTTGCCCTTGCCATTGCGTTCAAGATAGCGGGCGAAGGAACGCAGGCCAGCGAGCTGGCGCAGGAGCGACCGGCTGCCCGCGCCAAGCCTCCGCCGCGCGGCCAAAAAAGCGCGCAGATCTTGGGGCGCGAGGCCCGCAAATGTGGCAAGCGAGGGAGGCGCGCCAAAATGCACCGCCGCGAAGTGCAAGAATTGCCGCAGATCGCGCGCGTATGAGGCCGTCGTATGCGGCGAAACGCGGCGCTCGCCCGCAAGATGGGCGAGCCAGTCTCGCGCGTGACCCACAAGTTCAGGATCGGCTTGCAAAACGTCAGGCAAGCCGCTTGTCCCCTTGGCGCGAAGGATGGTCATGCTTGATCATAGCACGCATGCGTCCTAACAATTTATTGCATAATCGCACGGCCGGACGGCCGGCCACAAAGAAGAGGAGGACGCCCCGATGTCATTCGTGCGATTGACCCGCCCCGACGGTTCCCCAGTCGCCATCAATCCCGACGAGGTCGTCCACCTTGCCCCCGTGCCGGCGAGCGGCCCGCTGATGGGACCGCTCAGCACGGGAACCCGGATCGTATTCAGAAATCAGTCGCATCAGGATGTCCGCGAACTCCTCGATGAAGTAATCGCCCGCATAGACGCGGCGCGGTCGGGCGGTGCCGCCGCCCACGCGGCTTCTGCTCCTTTATCCTCGCGCGCGGCCCGCGACAGGCGGTCATAAGGCATGCGGTTACGCGCCGATATTTGGGTGGCGGCCTATCTCCGGCGTTGCGCGCATGATGGCGCCTCCGCCGTATTGCGCCGGCGTGGCGCGGCCGAGGCTGGCGCGATTTTTGTCAAGATCGACAGGCTCGATGGTTTCGCCGCTTTGTTCGGACCGGCGCCGCAAAGCGAAGTGAGAGATGGCCAAGGCAGGGTTTTCGCTAGGCTTCATCGCGACCCCTGGATCGATCCGGCCGAAGCCGAACAAAAACTCGCCCGCCAAATCCGCTTCGATCCGGATGTCTGGGTCGTCGAGACGGAGGACCGGCAGGGACGCTGTTTTCTCGATGTCGCCTTGTGATTTGTGCGCTTGACGGCCTGGGCAATATCGATAGGCAACAGCGAATTTCGCGCGGCCAATTGTCGATTGACAACGATGGCCGCGCTAACACTTGCCGCGGCGGCCGCTTGCCGCTAAACAGCATCTCCTGCGGATTATAGAGGCGCTTTCCATGCAGTCGGTCCTGATCGTCGTTCATCTCATGGTCGTCGTCGTGCTTGTCGTGATCGTGCTCTTGCAGCGATCCGAGGGTGGCGCCCTTGGCATGGGCGGCGCCAGCGGCTTCATGACCGGCCGCGGCCAGGCAAACGCGCTAACCCGCGCGACGGCCGTTTTGGCGGCGCTGTTTTTCGCGACCAGCATGGGCTTGACGATTCTCGCCCGGTTCAATCAAGCCCCGGAAATGACCTTTCAAAGCCTCACGCCGATCGAACCGCCGGGCGGCGCGGTAAAAGAGGGGGAGGGCAAAGGAAGTTTGCTCGACCAATTGCGACGGATGGAAGACCAGGCGGCCAAGCCGCCTGCGCTTCCGCCAGGCGTGAGCTTGCCGGGCCAGAGCGGACCCGCCGCGCCCGCGGCGCCGCAAGGTCTAAATTTGCCTCCCATGCCCGCGACGCCCCTGGTTCCGGCGGCGCCAGTTCAAACGGGACCTGCCGCGCCTCCGGCTCCGCCCGCTTCCAGCATGGTGCGACCGGCGCCGCCCGAGGCCGCGCCCGGCGCGGTCAAGGCTAAGCCCCAGGCCGCGGGCCCGCAGGGGCCGAAATAAGCTTCGCGTTTTTGTGTAAAAAAGGAAGCGGCGCATAATTTGCCCCCCAAGCGGGCAAAAACAGGATAAATCCCAAGGCCCATGGCGCGGTTTATCTTCATCACCGGCGGCGTGGTGTCATCCCTTGGCAAGGGGCTCGCGGCGGCGGCTCTCGGGGCGCTTCTCCAAGCGCGCGGTTATAGCGTCCGGCTGCGCAAGCTCGACCCCTATCTCAACGTCGATCCTGGGACGATGAGCCCCTACCAGCACGGCGAAGTCTTCGTCACCGAGGACGGCGCGGAAACCGATCTCGATCTTGGTCATTACGAGCGCTTCACCGGCCGGCCCGCGATGCGGGAAGACAATATCACGACCGGCCGGATCTACCAGGAGATCATCGCCAAAGAACGCCGCGGCGATTACCTTGGCGCGACCGTCCAGGTCATTCCGCACGTCACCAATGCGATCAAGGCTTTCGTGCTTAGCGGCAACGAGGGCGTCGATTTCGTCCTCGTCGAGATCGGCGGCACCGTCGGCGATATCGAAGGACTGCCGTTCTTCGAGGCGATCCGCCAGCTCGGCAATGATTTGCCGCGCGGACGTGCGATCTACGTTCATCTGACGCTTCTGCCGTTCATCCCGAGCGCCGGCGAACTGAAAACCAAGCCAACCCAGCATTCGGTGAAGGAACTGCGCTCGATCGGCATCCAGCCGCACATCCTGCTCTGCCGCACCGATCGCGAGATCCCGCGCGAGGAGCGGCGCAAGATCGGGTTGTTCTGCAACGTGCGCGAAAGCGCGGTGATCGAGGCCCGCGAGGTTGCCTCGATCTACGAGGCGCCGCACGCCTATCATGTGGCGGGGCTCGATCAAGAGGTTTTGGCGGCGTTTGGGATCGAGCCCGCACCAAAACCCGACATGAGCCGCTGGAAAGCGGTAATGGAGCGGCTGGCCAGCCCGGAAGGGGAAGTCACGATCGCAATCGTCGGCAAATACACCGGGCTTAAGGACGCCTATAAATCCTTGACCGAAGCGTTGTGCCATGGCGGCATGGCGAACCGGGTCAAGGTCCACCTCGATTGGATCGAATCGGAAATTTTCGAAACTAGCGATCCGGCGCCTTACCTCGAACATGTGCATGGCATTCTGGTTCCGGGCGGCTTCGGCCAGCGCGGCGCGGAAGGCAAAATTCTCGCCGCGCGGTTCGCCCGCGAACGCAAACTTCCTTACTTTGGCATCTGTTTCGGGATGCAGATGGCT
>JBOHJU010000138.1:0-7365 GCA_050728755.1 Methylocella sp. | reverse complement strand
TCGGTCAGAATGGCGGCGACTTCGAGGGGATGCGAAAAATACGGATCGCCGGAAGCGCGCCTTTGCGCTCCATGCGCCTTCATCGCATAGACATAGGCGCGGTTGAGCGCCACTTCGTCGGCTTGCGGGTTGTAGCGCCGGACCCGGTCGACGAGTTCATATTGCCGCATCATAATTATGCCGGCCCGCGACAGGACGCGTCAGGTCACGCTCCGGTATGAATTCGACCGGATCCTGCTCTTTGTCTCTTCAATTTTATCGCATGATCCGGCTCGGAAAGGCCGCAGCATGCCGGACCAGGCCATGCTTTAAGCACGATTGCGTTGACGCGCCAACGCAATCTTGCATGGGCGGGTCAAGTTGCCGCCAAAGCCTAGCTTCAGTCGCCGTCGTCCTCGGTGTCGGCGGGCGGGACAAGATCCTCGAGCCCTCGCAATAGATCTTCCTCGGTCATCCGGTCGAACTGCCCCCCGGCATCGGACCCATCGAGAGTGGAGGACAGCGCCGGCACGACTTCGGTCTCGGGTTCATCGACCTCGACTTGCTTTTGCAGGGACTGAATAAAATCCTCCTTAAGATCCTCCGGCACCAAGGCGGACTCCGCGATCTCGCGCAAGGCGATCACAGGATTTTTATCTTTGTCGCGGTCAACCATTGTTGGCGCGCCGGCGGCGATCATCCGCGCCCGGTGGCTCGCGACCAGAACAAGCTCAAACCGATTTTCAACTTTGTCTACACAATCTTCGACGGTGACGCGGGCCATGCCATGCCACTCCTTGTGAACGAGCCCTTTTTGATTAAACGCCAGGTATACTTTGCGCGATCGCTCTGGCAACCCTAAAATCAGGCGTGGGCCGCCGTGGAAGGCGGGCCGGAGCAATAAATTCCGGCGGCATGGCCATTCGCCTTAATATTATCATGTTGATGCTGAACCTAAACGATAATGGCCCTTGACGCAAGGGGGAGCGGGGAGCACATAATATGGTTAAAATCCACGCTAGACCGCTAGACGCGGACTTATTCGCCAAATGCGCGGGGGCGCTGGCATGGGGGCCATGTTTTCGCTCCTTGCGAGATAAATATTGACGAATAACATCACAAGAGAACTTTTACGAGATACGGTTATGGCTGACCAGGAGCGAATTGCGCTATTCATCGATGGTGCGAATTTATATGCGACCGCTAAATCGCTGGGTTTCGACATCGATTATAAGCGCCTGCTCAAGGAATTTCAAAGCCGGGGAAAATTAATCCGGGCATTCTACTATACTGCCCTGGTGGACGATCAGGAATACTCCTCGATCCGGCCGCTCGTCGATTGGCTGGATTATAATGGCTTCGCCGTGGTGACCAAGCCGACCAAGGAGTTCGTGGATTCCCTCGGCCGCCGCAAGGTCAAGGGAAATATGGACATCGAATTGGCCGTGGACGCCATGGAAATGGCCGACCACATCGACCATCTCGTGCTTTTCTCCGGCGATGGCGACTTCCGCTCACTGGTCGAGGCCGTGCAGCGCAAAGGCGTCCGCGTTTCCGTCGTTTCGACGAATGTGACGCAACCTTCCATGGTGGCCGACGAATTGCGCCGCCAGGCGGACGAGTTCATCGAAATTTCTCTTCTCGCTCCGACGATCGGCCGCGACCCCATCGACCGGCCCGACCGCTCGCAGAAGCCACAAGACCGGCGGCCAGCGACGGCGGCCAATTTCGATCCGGAGCTGGCCGAGGATCGCCCGTAAAGCAGTTCCGCGCGATTGTCGATAGAGAGGTGAGCAGGCAAACTCTCGTGGCGGCATCCCGGCAACGTCCACTTGCCCATGAGCCGGACCCGGACTGTTCGTTTTGCCCGCGCCTCGCAACATTTCGCAATTCCCTCAGGGCAGCGCAGCCAGAATGGCACAACGCGCCAGTTCCGGATTTCGGAGCGCTCGACGCGCGTCTGCTGGTGGTGGGCCTTGCGCCTGGTCTGCGCGGCGCCAACCGCACGGGACGGCCGTTTACCGGCGATTTCGCCGGCGATCTTCTCTATGCGACGCTGATCGAATTCGGCTTTGCCGCGGGCGCTTACGGCGCGTCAATCGATGATGGCCTGCGATTAGCCGCGTGCGCCATCACCAATTGCGTGCGCTGCGTGCCGCCGCAAAACAAGCCGATGCCGGCGGAAATTGCGAGCTGCCGGCCCTTTCTCGCGGCATCGATCGCGGCCCTGCCGGATCTGGGCGCGATCGTCGCCCTCGGCCGGATTGCGCACGAGTCGGTCGTTCGTGCCTTCGGCCTGAGGCCGGCCGCGTTTCCGTTCGCGCATGGCGCCGAACATATCTTGGCGGCGGGCGAAACGGCGGTAATTCGAAATTACGCCGCCGCGAGAGCAATTACGCTTATCGACAGTTATCACTGCTCGCGCTATAACACCAACACCGGCATACTCACCGAAGACATGTTCCGGGCGGTTTTCGCCAAAGCCAGCGAAACCCTTCGACGTCTATAGATCATCTCCAGACGCGGACGAGCCTTGGCTGCGTCAGGCGGAGGCGATAGGGAAGGCGAGCGGCCTTTGCGGACGGAGTGCGAAGCACAACGCAGCTGCGTACGGCAGAATTTTGCCGGCGGTCGCGGCGGCCGGTTCAAGGGCACCGCAGGGAACTCGGCAGCGCAATCCGAGCGCGGCTTCTTCGCCATGATCGTGCTCGCCTCCCTGCTTGCGCATGGATGCCTCGTGCTCGCGTTCGTCCTGCTTGACGAGGCACCTCATCCCTCTGGACAGGGGCGCAAAATCCCGGTCGAAATCGTGACGAAATTGCCAGCGCCACACAGAGGACCGGCGGACCCGATCAACGCCTCGCACGAAGAGATCGCGCACGAAGGGAGCCCGGAAGACGGAATTGCGAAAATTGCGGGCGGCAGCAGCGCATCACCGGTGGGCACAAAACAGCAGCTGGCGCCGCAAAGCGGGCGTTTGCCGGCTTTCGATTCCGGGCCCGGCAGTTTTCGCGCCGTCGCGGCGCCTTTGCCAACAGGCGGCGGCGACGCGATGAGCTACCAGCTCATCGTCGGCTCGATGCTGGAGCGGGTGAAGCATTATCCGGAGAGCGCGCTTCGACGCGGAGCAAAAGGCACCGCCACGGTCGGGTTTGCTCTCGATGAAACCGGAAGGCTCGTGTCGGTTTCCCTGCTGCAGTCGAGCGGCGAAGCCGATCTCGACGCCGAGAGCGTGGCCGTGGTCAAGCGTGCCGCGCCTTTCCCGCCGCCGCCGCCCGGCGCGAAACGCTCCTTTGCGATCAAAGTTGCCTTCGGCATGGGAAGATGAGTTTTGCGATTTACCGGCAGCTCGAAGAGCAAGATCGGCGCAAATTGCTCCCGCCAAACCGCGGCATGTGCGCCACGGCATGCCAAAATCGGCGAAGCATTTTGCACAAGGTCGCTCAGCTTGCGATTGTTCACGTAACGTTGAGCAACCCCAATGCAACCGCGTCAATCGTCAATTGATTATCCGATTGCAATAGCGGCAGGCAGCAACCACGTCGTTGGTGCAGCTGGCGCTCACCCTCGGCCCACAGGCAAGGCGCACGCACCGAGTGGACTATCGAGGAATATTAACCGCGGCGCGCGGCAGCCATCGTTGTTGGCTAAACATTACCTTTCGTAAACCTTACTAGAACTTTGCGATTTACGTGAGACTTGCGAAATGAGAGTCCTTCCGGAGCTGGCCTCGCCAGCCTCCAAAGGAGCCTGTCATGCGGGCAGCCCTCGGTGCTTGCGCCTTGTGGTGCGGCGTTTTCTCCATGCCGGAAGCTGATGCATCCGTGCTGATCAATATCGATCTCAGCTCGCAAACCATGCATGTGCGCTCCGACCGGGGCAACTATGACTGGCGCGTTTCCACGGCACGTTCAGGCTACCGGACGCCGCGCGGCACTTACCGGCCCTATGAGTTGCTGCGCATGCATTATTCGCACAAATATCATATGTCGCCGATGCCCTATTCGATCTTTTTCGACGGCGGCTATGCGATCCATGGAACTTATGAGATGGCATCGCTCGGCCGGCCAGCCTCGCACGGCTGCATTCGTCTCGCGCCAGGGAATGCCGCGCGCCTTTTCCACATGGTGCAGACGGAGGGCGCGGAGATCACCATCTCGGGGGTGCCGCCACGCCCGAACTATTATGCCAGGCTCCACAGGCGGTGGCGCGGTACCGGCACGGCCTACGCCATATGGCGCCGGAAACCTCACGGCGCTCTCGCCTATGCACCCGCGAGGCGTGCGCCAGCGACCGTCCGGACCTGGCAGGTCAATCCCATTGTCAGGTCGTTGCCGCAATGGCCGGCGTGGCCGTGAGAGACGGCGCGAGCGTACCTGAATCAGGCGTGCTCGCGCGACCGTTGACCCGGCAGCGCACAGTCCCCTATTTCCAACCGACCCAATTCGGCGGGGTCCCCTGATTCAGGTAAATATGTTTGTCACTGCCCGTCACGGTAACAAATATATAATTCCCTACCGCCGCCGCTGCCGGAGCGGTTGTGGCGGTAACATCCGGAGCGATACTGCCTAAGTCATTCCACCCTTGGCCTCCACCGCCCAACTGCCAATACGTATAAAGGACGTGCCCGTCGTCAGAATTGACCGCGAATTCGTACGTGACGTTTCCTATGGACACCAGAGCTTGACCAAGCGTCGTCATCGGTGCCGGACGAGGGGGCAGCGGAGCTGGGGTACACTTCCCTGCCGCGCCCGGCGGGCAAGGCTGCCCCGGTTTTTGGATGGCGCATGCACAATGAGAGCCGGTAGGGCACGGTGGGTCGCATACCTGGGCCCATGCAAAACTGGCCGGCGCGGTAACTAGCATAACCGACGCGAGCGCCAAGCTGCGGAGCGGCATCGTCGACGGTCGAGTCCGCGCAGCAGAGGTCAAATCACAAATCCCCATATACCCCTCCTCCAAATCCGGTCCCTTATGTTGCTCGTTTGTTGCCGCGCTTTGGTACCGACGCCTATTACAGTATCCAGATGCGCAACGAATCGCAAGAGTAAAGAGCAATAAGCGCGTGCATTACACTTCACGCGGCGTAGCGTACGTGATTTGGATCGGAGTAGGTACGTTCCAGGCGTGGATCGATTTGAGGATCGAGGAGCAGGTCATCGCGAGTCTGTTAAGGCAAACGGCCGGCGGCACCCACGTTCCCGCCTTGCGCGAAATGCGCCGTGAAGTGGCGCAAAAACGGCGCCTGTTTGGTGATCCTGTAAGGCGGGATCGCATCGCGCCGCCGCCAGACGAGATCCAGCACTTCGATGACGTAGTCGAAATGACTTTGGGTATAGACGCGGCGCGGGAACGCGAGCCGGACTAATTCGCGCGAGGCCGGAATTTCGTCTTTCCCATTGGGCAACGGGCGGCCAAACATCACGCTGCCGAGTTCCACGGCGCGAATGCCGCCTTCGAGGTAAAGCGCGTTGACGAGCCCGATGCCGGGATAATCGCGCGGCTGCAAATGCGGGCAGAACGCTGCCGCGTCGATGAAAACAGCGTGGCCGCCTGCCGGGCGCACAATCGGAATATCGCGCTTGATAAGGCGGCTCGCCATATATTCCACGGTCGCGTGGCGGTAGCGCTGATAGTCATATTGCAATGCCTCCTTGAGCCCCACCGCGATTGCCTCCAGATCGCGTCCCGCAAGCCCGCCATAGGTCGGGAAGCCTTCCGTGAGGATAAGCACGTTGCGGAAATCCTCGGCCCATTCATCGTTGCCGCAGCCAAAAAAACCCCCGATATTCGCCAAACCGTCCTTCTTGGCGCTCATCGTTGCGGCGTCGGCGAGCGCGAACATTTCCTTGGCTATTTCGATCAGGCTCCGGTCCGCGAAACCCGGCTCGTATTCCCTGATAAAATAGGAATTTTCGGCAAAGCGGCAGGCGTCGATGACCAGAGGGATGTGATATTTCTTGAGTGTTTCCTTGACCAATCTGATATTTTCCATGGAAACGGGCTGGCCGCCGCCCGCGTTGTCGGTCACTGTAATCATGCAGAAAGGAATATGTGCCGCGCCTTTGGACTCGATGAGATGCGCGAGTTTGCCCGTATCCATATTCCCCTTGAACCGCGTTTCGGAATAAATGTCCTGACCCTCCGGCGTCAGCAAATCCACTGCCCCCGCTCCTACAAATTCGATATTGGCGCGGGTGGTGTCGAAATGACTGTTGCTGGGGACGATGTCGCCTGGTTTCAGGCGCGTGGCGGCCAGAATACGTTCGGCAGCCCTGCCCTGGTGCACGGGGAAAATATGCCTGAAGCCGGTGATCTCGCGCACCGTGTTTTCGAAGCGATGCCAGGAAGCGCTTCCCGCGTAGCTTTCATCGCCAAGCATCAGGCTAGCCCATTGCCGCGCCGACATTGCGCCCGTGCCGCTGTCAGTTAAAAGGTCTATTGTGATAGCTTCCGCATCGAGAAAAAAAACATTGCCGTGCGCGGATGCCAGCCAGGCTTCGCGCTGGCCCCGCGTGGTGATCGGCAATGCTTCGGTCATCTTGATGCGGAATGGCTCGATGATCGTGTGCATGGGGCGGCTCCCTTCAAGCTCCGAAAAGTAAGGACGATGCGCTTCGCTCGAAATCTCAAATGGGAGGGATGCGGACGATTGTCCACGATGTTCTAGACTACGCAAATAGGCCGCGCTGTTAATGAGACGCGCTGGTTGTGTCCCAATCCGATCGAACCAGGAGAGGACCATGGAGTGGATGATCTACGGCGCCAATGGCTACACGGGCGAATTGATCGCGCGCGAGGCGATAAAACAGGGCATGACCCCTATTCTCGCGGGCAGAAGCGCGGCGAAGATTGCCGCATTGGGACGCGCACTAAATCTCCCGTCGAAGGCTTTTCGCCTCGAAGCGCCGACCGCAATCGTGGAGGCGCTGCGTGGCGTCGGCCTCGTGTTGAATTGCGCGGGGCCATTCTCGAAGACCGCCGATCCTTTGATGCGAGCGTGTATCGCCGCCAAGGCGCATTATCTCGATATAACAGGTGAAATCGAGGTTCTCGAAGGCGCGCATCGCTTCGATGCCGAGGCTAAAGCGGCAGGCGTGGTCTTATGCCCGGGCGCCGGCTTCGACGTGGTGCCAACCGACTGCATCGCCCTGATGCTCAAAAAAGCCTTGCCGGAAGCGACTGAACTCGCGCTCGGATTCGAGGTATCTGGCCGGCGGGTGTCGGCGGGCACCGCCAAGACACTCGTCGACGGATTGGGCAAAAGCGGCAAAATTCGCCGCGCCGGCCGGATTGTCGATTGTCCGCTTGGCCGGGGATCGCGCCGCATCGATTTTGGCCGCGGCGCAAAGCTGGCGATGCCCATTCCATGGGGCGATGTCGCCT
>JBOHJU010000137.1:0-7402 GCA_050728755.1 Methylocella sp. | reverse complement strand
CCCCTATGAATACATCTGCAAAATCTGGACGAAAGAGCCGGACCGCTTTAAGGTCGATCCATTCCAGCACAACGTGGGACTAAACACATAGGGTGTCCGGGCCGCCGCGGCGGCTACGCCGAGTAGCGTCCTCCGGAAGCAATTGTAGGCTCATTCCGCCAGACAGATCCGGGCGAAATCGTACCAGGTTCTGTCCGCCGCTGCTCCCGTTTCCTTCATCTTTTGCCACTCCAATCCGCACGCGTGCATCCGGGTGCGGGATGCCGGCGGCAAGTTTCGCGGCTGCAGCGGCGAGTCAGGCTGAGGCCTTGGCGCCTCGCTTGGCGCGGCGGAAATTGCCGGAGCCGAAGGAAGGTCAATTGTGCCGCGCGCCCCGGCCGGACCCGCTGGGCGTGGCGGGGGCAGCGGCGCCGTTATCGATGGGTTTGATTGTGCCGCCGCATCCAGAGCAATCGCGGGCCGGAGGGCAAGTTGAGCGGCGGCCAAAACGAGCCACGCCAAGGCATGGGTCAATGCCAGGAGTGCGCCTGCGCGTCGCGTGACCACATGTTTTGCTGCGCTCATGGCATTCCGTTCAAATTGACGGCGGCTCGGAGCGAGCCCCGGTTTCAGACAAAAGACCGTGGCGTGACGTCGAAGCGGAGCTTGCTCATGCCAAACCTTAGATTGATGGCCGCCCGAGGTCTACACCGGTTCGAGGGGTCGAGGCCGCAAGCCGCACACGCGCTCGCCTTGACACGGCCAAAGCCAGACGGCACCCTAATCACCACCAGTTCTCCCTTGACACGACAGACAGTCGCTCAGGATGAGGAGACTTTTGAGACAGGCTTAGTGCTTTTGAGGATGCGGCTCAGGGGCAAATTCGCTATGACAAATTTGGCCAAGGTTAAGAAATCCTTGACCATCTAGCCGTCCCGTATCTATGTCAGGGCAACCAATTGAAATTATCCAATTTTTCAAAAGTTTCGAACAACGGGAGGGGCCATCATGCAAGGCAACAACAGTAACGGAAGCCGCGCCGCATGGGTGCGGATGTTTGCGGCGCTATGCTTGGTGCTAGCGATGGGGCTGGGCTTACTGGCCACGCTGGCGGCGGCGGCGGCCTTCGCCTATGTGGCCAATGCCGGCGGCACTGTCTCGGTGATCGACACGGCCACCAACAAAGTCGTGGCCACGGTCCCGGTGGGGAATAATTCATCCTTTGGCGTCGCCGTCACCCCGGATGGGAAACGCGCCTATGTAACCAGCCGGAATGTCACCGGCCAGGTCTCGGTGATCACACGGCGACCAACAAGGTGGTGACTGCGGTAACGGCGGGGAATGAATCCGCCGGGGTAGCCATTACCCCAGACGGGAAACATGCCTATGTAACGGATCCTCAATCCGATCCCGGCATTGTCTCGGTGATCGACACGGCCACTAACAGGGTCGTGGCTACCGTCACGGTGGGGCTTGGTCCCTTTGGGGTAGCCGTCACCCCGGACGGGAAACACGCCTATGTCGGGAGCGGGGGCTCTTCCGGCGCTGTCTCGGTGATCGACACGTCCACCAACAAGGTGGTGGCCACGATCCCGGCGGGGGGTTCATTCTTTGCGCTAGCCGTTACCCCTGATGGGAAACACGCCTACGTGACGAATTCCGCCGCCGACACTGTCTCGGTGATCGACACAGTCAGCAAGACATTGGTGGCCACGATCCCGGTGGGGAGTATTCCCCTGGGGGTAGCCATCAGCCCGGATGGGAAACACGCGTATGCCACAAGCGGCAGCCGCAACGGCACCGTCTCGGTGATCGACACGGCCACCAACACGGTGGTGGCCACGGTCGCGGTGGGGACGGACCCCGTAGGGGTGGGCATTGTTCCGCCGCCGCCGCCGGCCTATGTGGCCAATACTGGCTCCAACACCGTCTCGGTCCTCGACACGATTACCAACACCATTGCGGCCACGATCCCGGTAGGGGTGAAGCCCGAGGCCGTCGCCGTCACCCCGGACGGGCAACACGCCTATGTGACGAACGTGAGCGACGGCACTGTCTCGGCGATCGATACGGTCACCAACACGGTGGCGGCAACGGTCACGGTGGGGTTCAAGCCCAAGGGGGTCGCCATCCTGCCGAACGGGACACACGCCTATGTGACGAATAGCGGCCACGGCTTTGTCTCGGTGATTAAAACATCCACCAACACGGTGGTGGCCACGGTCGCGGTCGGGACGACCCCCTTTGGGGTCGCCGTCACCCCGGACGGGACACATGCCTATGTCGTGAATAAGGGCTCCAGCAATGTCTCGGTGATCGCCGCGGCCAGCAAAACGGTGGTGGCCACGGTCACGGTGGGGCTTAAGCCCGAGGGGTTAGCTATCACCCCGGACGGGAAACACGTCTATGTAACGAATTCTGGCTCCAACAATGTCTCGGTAATCCGAACGGCCACCAACACGGTGGTGGCCACGGTCACGGTGGGGATTAAGCCGAGCGGGATCGCCATCACCCCGGATGGGACGCAGGCCTATGTGACGAATAGCAGCGATGGCACCGTCTCGGTGATTGATACATCCACCAAGACCGTGGTGGCCACGATCCCGGTGGGGAATTTGCCCCGTGGGGTCGCCTTTAGCCTGGATGGGAAACACGCCTATGTCGCAAATGGCGGCTCCGGCGATGTTTCGGTGATTCGCACGGCCAAGCAAAAGATGGTGGCCACGGTCGCGGTGGGGACGAGCCCATTCGGGGTCGCCATTATGCCATGATCCATGGCGCGGCCCTGGAGGTGCCGAGTCTCGTTGTTTGCGACTCTTGCTATCATGCCCGTCCCCGGATCAAGTCCGGGGATTGAGCCGGGCATCCAGACTCTCGTCTTCGGCGTTTGGGTGGCCGGGCTTGACCCACGGCTGTCCGGTTTAGCATGGGATGAATCCCAAGGTAAGCTGAGGGCCGCGACGGACAAATGGCGCATGACCCGACGCGGCAAGCTCCGGTAGAGATGCCGCCATCACTCGCGCAAAAGCTCGTTGATGGAAGTTTTCGCGCGGGTTCTTGCATCCACGGTTTTCACGATCACGGCGCAATAAAGCGATGGCCCAGGCGTGCCGTCCGGCAGCGGTTTTCCGGGCAGATTGCCCGAGACCACCACGGAATAGGGCGGCACAAAGCCCACGCGGACCTTGCCGGTTGTCCGGTCGACGATTTTCGTCGAGGCGGAAATGAATGTCCCCATCGCGATCACCGAACCTTCGCCGACAATCACGCCTTCGACGATTTCCGAACGGGCACCGATGAAACAATCGTCCTCGATGATGGTCGGATTGGCCTGCAACGGTTCGAGCACCCCGCCGATGCCGGCCCCGCCCGAAAGATGCACATTCTTACCGATTTGCGCACAGGAGCCGACCGTCGCCCAGGTATCGACCATCGTGCCGCGACCGACATAGGCGCCAACATTCACAAACGACGGCATCAAGATCACGCCCGGCGCGATGTAGGCGGAGCGCCGCACCACGCAATTCGGGACCGCGCGAAACCCGGCCGCCGCATGTTCCTCTGGGCCCCAGCCGGCGAATTTGGACGGCACCTTGTCCCACCAGGTGGAACCGCCGGGGCCGCCCGCAATCGCCGCCGTATCGTTCAGGCGAAACGATAGGAGCACGGCCTTTTTCAGCCATTGGTTGACGTTCCAAGAGCCTGGCCCCGACCCGCCTTCGATCTTTTCCGCGACGCGGAGTTTTCCCGAATCGAGCAGGCCCAAAACTGATTCGACAGCATCCCTGACCGCGCCTTGCGTCCTTGCATCGATGCTGGCGCGGTCCTCGAAAGCCGCGTCGATGATCGTTTCGAGGTCGTGCATATAAGTCTCCGGCAGGGGGAATTTGCAAAGCGCGCGGGAGGTTTCAGTATACCCCCCGCGAATGCCAATGGCACCTAAGCGTCCGTTGTATCCGGGGCGTCCGCAGCGACGCCCTTCAGGAACCGCGCGAGGTCGCTCGTTACGAAATCGATATAGGGCGTTTCCGCTCCGCATGCGGTCTCGAAGGCCTCGCGGTGATCCATTTGGCCCGGTTTCGGCGCGACGAGCACCGTCGTCATTCCTCTTTCATGCGGAATAATGAGATTATTCGCGAGGTCATCGAACATAACGGCCCGAACTGGGTCGACCGCATGCCTTTCGAAAAAGCGTTCGTAGGTGGCGGCCGCGGGCTTCGGCACGAAATCGGCGGCGGTGATGTCAAAAATATCCTCGAACATCGCCTCCAGCCCAAGTGCCCGGGCGGTCCGCAACGCGTGTTCGCGCGACCCGTTCGTCAAAATAAGTTTGCGTCCAGGCAAGGCCGTGATGGCGGTTGCGAGAGCCGGATTGGGGAGAAGCGAGGAGCGGTCGACGTCATGCGTGAAATCGAGAAAATCGTCCGGCCCGATGCCATGTTCCTCCATCAGGCCGCGCAGGGTCGTGCCGTAGCGCTGGTAATAATATTTTTGTAACGCGCGGGACGACATACCATCAAGCCCAAAGAGAAAGCTGAGGTACAGCGTGATCCGCTGATCAATCTTCGGCCAGAGATCGCAACCGGCCGGATAAAGCGTGTTGTCGAGGTCGAAGACCCAAGTATCGATGTGCGATAGGGCATCGGTGGCCGGCGCGGCATCGCCGGCAAGCGCGCATGGCCTGTGGGGAGCATCGCCGAAAAAGGGTTTCGTGTCTTTCACCGTGTAATCAGAGTGCCGGCGCCGTGATCGGTCAAAAGCTCGATAAGCACAGCATGCGGCATCTTGCCGTCGAGGATGACGGCGCCTTCGACGCCGCGATCGAGCGCATCGATGCAGGTTTCGACCTTCGGAATCATGCCGCCGGTGATCGTGCCGTCCGCGATGAGGGCATGAATTTCATCGACGCGCAACTGCTTGATCAAATTCTTGTCCCGGTCGAGAACGCCCTGCACATCGGTGAGCAGCACCAGCCGCTTCGCCCTGAGCGCACCGGCGATCGCGCCCGCGAACGTATCGGCGTTTACATTATAGGTCTCGCCATCCTCGCCTTGCGCGACCGGCGCAAGGACCGGGATGAGTTCGCGCCCGAGCACCTGATCGAGCACGGTCTTATCAACCTTAGCCGGTTCGCCGACAAAGCCAAGATCGACGTCCTTGCTCGTCTGCGGCAGCTTGCTGGCAGTCACCATATTGCCATCCTTGCCGCAAAGGCCGATCGCCCGCCCGCCCTCGGCATTGATAAACCCGACGATCTGCTTGTTGATCGAACCGGCCAGCACCATCTCGACAATTTCCATGGTGGCCCGGTCCGTGATCCGCAGGCCGTCCGCGAACGCCGACTTAATGCCGACTTTGGCGAGCATCGCGCCGATTTGCGGGCCGCCGCCATGAACGATCACGGGATTGACCCCGGATTGTTCGAGCAAAACCATGTCGCGCGCGAAATCCCGCGCAACTCTGTCGTCGCCCATGGCATGGCCGCCATATTTGACGACGACGATCGCATCGTCGTAGCGCAACATATGCGGAAGCGCCTGCGTCAGGATCGCGGCCTGTTGTTGCGCTTGTGCTTGCGCTAGTTCGTGCGGGCCAGGATTTTGTACGTTCATCGGTCTCGTCCCCAGGTCAGCCGGGCCGAGTTCTAGCCGATCGAGGCAACAAGCTCAACGCATGGAAGGCAAGGTGCCGGCGGTAATATGTCCGGTTTAGGTAGCGCACGATCTGCCCGGCAACTCGCGCGCCCTTTGCGCAGGGTTTGGCGGCGCCGGACACAAGCGCTTTAAGTGGTGCGGATGAGCAACTTCTTGGGCGTTTCGAGCGGTCACGAAGCAGCGGAGATTCCTCGGCTGGAGGCGGCCGCTCCCTCCGCCAGTCTGCTTGCGTTCAACTCTCCGCCGGCTTGCGAACCCGCGGAAACATGCGCCTTGGCGCGAAAACCTCCGGAGGTGCGGTAATTAACGCGCAAGATTCGCGAACGCCCCCGTAAATCGAAAAGCAACCCTCGGGCGCCGGGGTGCGTGCGCGCCAGAAACGTCAAACCTTAAAAACTTTCATTACTTCGTCGCCAAGGTGGTTGATGAGCTTCACCGCGACGCGGCCCGTCACGGGTTTGTCGAAGGGCCGTGACGTATCGCTGTTCAGGGTGGCCCAAGCATCTTCGTTGATCTCAGCCCTGAGCGTCGTCTTCAGCGCGCCATAGGGATCATTCGCGCCGAGAAAGAGCGCCTCTCAAGCGACCTTGGCGGAGCGGACTGGCAGCGCAATGGTTTCGAGCGTCGACAAATCAAGCTTGCGCGAGGCGTGATCTATGTCGAAGCCTACGACGTTGCCCGTGGCGTCGAGATCGACGTTGAGCCCCGGAGCCACTTCACGCGTCTCCGTTCCCGGCTCGGCCTTGAACTCGATATAGAGGCTGTCCATTTCAGGATAATAATGAATCTTCATGGCTTGTCCTTTCGAAAGTCGCGGTCGAAAAAAGCGTTGTGAATTGTTTCGCCATCTTCGAGCGTGACGACCCGCAAAATACGCTCTTTCCGTCACGTGCATCGGCCACCTCTCCCCAATGACGTATTCGCCCGTTTTCTTGAACCTCGCGGCGCAAAGGTGCGGCGATAACCGCAAGACACATGGACCGCTCGATATAAGGCCGTTTTCGAAGCACCTGCTCCGCGAAATAGGGGGTTTGCTTTCATGCGGCGCGTTCGCTCTGCGCAAACTGGCCGATGATCGCGGAAAACTCCTTGCCGATCTCGTAGACATCCGTAAATTCCGCGAAAGCCCAGCGGCCATAGGTCTTAAGATGGTTCACGCCGGGCACCCAATAACTGTCCATCGTTGATTTCTTCTCCTTCGCGTCCTCGCGCCGGTAGCCCTTGATCTCGACCACGAGATGCAGCAGGTCGTTGAGGCCGTGCCCGTCATCCACGAGCACGATAAAGTCAGGCCAATACTTCCGCGTCTCGGAGCCATAGCGATACGGCACTTCCAGACCGAGGTTGTGGTTCTTGGTGTAGGCGATCACTTTGGGATGCGATTCGGCGACGCGGCAAAACTCCGCCTCCCAATCGCTGTCGAGCATGACCCAGTTGATTTGGTTCTTGGGCGGAGGGCCGCTGGTGTCCCAGCGGTTGGCGCGCGACGTATTGAACCGGACGTGCCTGGTGGAGCCGGTGGGATTGTAAGGATCGAGCAGCGCCTTGATGGGACGTTCGCCGAGAAATTTTCGGGTGATTGCCGCGGTGAGTTTTGGCGCCTCGCCGGGGTCGCGCCATTTCGTGTAGAGCTGCCGCTGGGTGAGGTGGAAGACTAGGGTCCGGACTCAATTAATTCAGATCCAATAGGCTAAGGTAGCGGCGAAGCAGAGGGCCGAAAAGAAGTTTTGCGCGAGCTTGTCGTAGCGGGTGGCGATGCGACGGAAGTC
>JBOHJU010000136.1:0-7407 GCA_050728755.1 Methylocella sp. | reverse complement strand
ACATAGATGAGCAATGCGCCACTGATGCCCAAGGCCACCGCCGTCTGGCTGATCGAGAACACCTCGCTCACGTTCGAACAGATCGCCAGTTTTTGCAAACTTCATCCGCTGGAAGTGAAAGGGATCGCCGACGGTGAAGTAGCGGCTGGGATCAAGGGACAGGACCCTATCACGTCCGGCCAATTGACCCGCGAGGAAATCGCGGCGGCCGAAGCGGAGGAGAAGCATCAGTTGCAGCTTGCGGTATCGAAGGTGCGGCTGCCGGGGCCGGGCCGCAAGCGCGGCGCTCGCTACACGCCGCTGTCGCGACGGCAGGATCGACCGAATGCCATCCTCTGGCTGGTCCGCAATCACCCGGAGCTGAAGGATGCGCAGATCATGCGCCTCGCCGGTACCACGAAGGCGACGCTGCAGGCGATCCGGGACCGGACGCATTGGAATTCGGCGGCGTTGACGACGATCGACCCTGTCACGCTCGGGCTCTGCTCGCAAACCGATCTCGATTTGGAAGTCAACCGCGCCGCCAAGGATCGTCTGCCGGCCGAGGAAGACAGGGGTCAAACCCTCGTGCCCAGCGAAGTTACGACCCGCAAGACCCATGACGAACCAGTGAGCGAAGCCGATATTTTTGGCAGTTCTGGCGTCGAAAAGTCCGAACCGGAAGCCGGCATCGACGTCGATTCCGTTTTTGCCAAGCTTAAGGATCGCAAGGTCGAGGAATAGCAATTTATCCCGCGGCTCGCGGATAGCGAAACCGGCAATTTTCTCTCTAAATCGCTGGATTGTTAGGCTGCCGGTCTCGCACGCGACGTTGCCGCGCTCATTAGTTTGCGGCAATCTTAAGGTCCAACATCGCATTGCCACGGCTCTGGCCGATCCGTCGGCCAACCCTTCTTGCATGTCGTGGAACGAGCCACACACGAACGACATAGCGTCGCTGGATGGATAAGCAATATGCGCGAATCATCGGGCCAACTCAACGCTGTTCCGCATAGTGATACCGTGGGGTGAGCTGCGATCACGCGCTGCACGGGAAAGTGTCGCGTCACAACGAGGTGACCAAAATGCTGGTCCTGGGCCATCGAGGGTACCATCTGGGTGTGCCTGAGAATACCCTCGCTGCCTTCGAGCAAGCTATTGCAATAGGCCTCGACGGCATCGAAACCGACGTCCGGGTCAGCGCTGACGTGGTGGCCATACTTTTTCATGACCGCTGTGCCCCGGATGGGACTCCAATATCGTCGCTGACCCACGCCGAACTTGAAAGGCTCGTCGGATATTCGGTTCCACGGCTCGAGGAAGCGGTGACGGGATGGGGCAATGAAATCCTATGGAATTTGGAACTAAAGACTGCATCGTCGTTGGAACCGGCGATCGCCCTGGTGAACCATTATCAATCGACGAAACGCTTCCTCGTCACTTCGTTCTTACATCCGCTGGTGCTTGATCTGGTGAACCGCACCTCGGCGGAGGGAGGTTTGCTGGTGGCGCACCGTCCGCTGAACGATGCAGCGCTTCGCGATTTGCCCGGCGGCAGCAGGCGAGTGACGACTATAGTGTGGGACTACGATATCTGTAACGGCGACTTGATGGCCAGAAGCGCGGCCCTAGGGTTTCGCAATTTCGTCTACGGTGCGCGGACCGCCGACGATCATCACGATTTGCGAAAATGGGTTGTGGACGGAACTATTACAGATTACCCTGAGTACTTGCGAACTTTGCGCGGACATGGATGCGGGGATGCCGGCTACAGAGCAGCCAGTGCAAGCTAAAGATTTGCGGAGAGCGGTTGTAGCCTTTACCAAATCGCATATGGGCGGCGGTCAATGATGGGGGTGTGCGTTTTGGCACTGTCGCTGCGGCATTTATATTTATCTTGGCCCGCTCAAATTTGTTCAAGCGGAAATTGCTCTGCCGGCCCTCGGCATTTTTTTGGTTGTGCCCGAGCGGTTGCGCGAAGCTAGGAACGAATCCGATAGCTAGTCAATCGCAATTAAGGCCATTACTGAGAATGAAAACCAAAGGCTTTACCTGCAACACGACTGCGTCGAAAATTTTCTATTCCAGACAACACATGTGCTTTGCAGCATGACTCTGCTCCAAGTTGTACCGCGACCTCGGGGATGTTTATGCGATCTTGCCAGTTCGACGTGCTTGGCCTTGGCAACGCCATCGTCGATGTCATCAGCCTGACCGGCGATGATTTCCTTGCCGCCCAGGGAATGCGCAAGGGCGCGATGACATTGATCGACGAGGCGCGGGCCAAGGCACTCTACAAGGCGATGGGTCCGGCAACCATCGTGTCGGGAGGATCGGCGGCCAACACGGTTATTGGCGCGGCGAGTCTAGGTTGCCGCGCGGCTTTCATAGGCAAGCTCAAGGGCGACGCGACCGGGACCGCCTTCGCGCATGATATCCGTGCGGCGAAAGTCTATTTTTCGACCTGCTTGGCAAAGGACGGGCCAGCCAGCGCCCGCTGTTTCGTGCTCGTGACCCCGGACGGTCAGCGCACAATGAACACCTTTTTGGGCGCCAGCCAGAATCTGACCGAAGCGGATGTCGATGAAGACCTCGTCAAGCAGTCGGCAATCGTTTATCTCGAAGGCTATCTTTGGGATCCTCCTGCCGCGAAAGCCGCTTTTGTCAAGGCCGCCAATATCGCGCGGGGAGCCGGGCGGCGAGTTGCTCTAACTCTGTCCGACTCCTTTTGCGTCGATCGCTTCCGGGAGGAGTTTTTACGGCTCATTCGCTCTGGCTCGGTGCAAATCGTTTTCGCCAACGAGAGCGAGCTGCATGCGCTTTATCAAACCGGCGATTTCGACACCGCCGCCGCGAAGCTGCGCACTGAGAATATCCTCGGCGTCGTCACCCGCTCGGAGCGGGGATCGCTCGTCGTTACGCGGGACGAGGTTCTCGCCGTGCCAGCATTCCGTGTGGAGCGGGTTGTCGACACGACGGGCGCAGGCGATCTCTTCGCCGCCGGATTTCTCGCCGGGCTTACCAAAAGCAAGGAGCTCGAAACCTGCGCGAGGCTTGGCGCCCTTGCCGCTGCCGAGATCATCCAGCACGTTGGCGCCCGGCCGCTCTCCGGCCTTGGCCAGCTCGCTGCGCAGAACGGGATCGCGCTCTAGATGTGAGCATGTCCCGAAAAAGTTGCTCGACTTTTTCGATTCTGACATGCTCCAACTCTTTGATTTTGAGCGAGCGCAAGCCGTCTCAATTCCTTTATTTACAACACCAGGAGCCAAATCTAAGAGGGAACGTTTAGGAGAAAAATCCAAAAGAGGATGCGATGGAACTCATCTCACGCCGCAGCATGTTGTCTGTTGCCGCTGCTGGTGGCGTCCTGACGGCGGCGGCGGCAAGCGCGCAAACCGCAGTGCCGCAGCCCCAGCGGCCGGGTCACGGCAGCACTGAACCTGGGCCGCGCAACCTCGATCGGGATCGGCAGAACCCTGATATGCTCGTTCCGCCTTCCACCGACCACGGCACGTTACCGAACTTACGCTTTTCATTCTCCGACGCTCATATGCGGCTGGAAACAGGCGGTTGGACGCGCCAAGTGACCGCGCGCGAACTTGGCGTTTCCAAGGATATCGCGGGCGTGAACATGCGCCTGAATGCCGGTGGCGTGCGTGAGTTGCATTGGCATAAGGCCGCCGAATGGGCCTATATGCTCTATGGGACCGCGCGCCTTACGGCCGTCGATCCGCAAGGGCGAAACTTCGCCGGCGACGTGGGTGCCGGCGATGTGTGGTATTTTCCAGCAGGGATTCCGCATTCGATCCAAGGGCTTAATCCGGACGGATGCGAATTTCTTCTGGTCTTCGATGATGGCGACTTCGACGAGGACAATACTTTTCTCATCTCCGATTGGTTCAAACATACCCCGAGCGAGGTGCTGGGCAAGAATTTTGAGGTGGCGTCCTCGTTCTTCGGACACACGCCTGACCCCAGTGAACGATACATCTTCGCAGCCCCGGTGCCTGGATCGCTACACTCCGGCAAAATCGCGGGCGCAACCACTGTGCCACAGAGCTTTAGTCATAAGATGATGGCGCAGCCGCCGGTCAAGACCAAGGGCGGAACGGTACGGATCGCCGATTCCAACGTGTTTCCGGTTTCCGCCACGATCGCCGCAGCGCTGGTCGAAGTTGAACCCGGCGGAATGCGAGAGCTGCATTGGCATCCCAACACCAACGAATGGCAGTATTACATCGAGGGTCAGGCCCGAATGGGCGTGTTTGGCGCGTCGGGTCAAGCGCGCACGTTCGATTTCCAGGCCGGCGATGTCGGTTATGTGCCCTTCGCCATGGGGCATTACATCGAGAATACCGGCACCACTCAGGTGCGCTTCCTGGAAGTATTCAAAAGCAGCACCTATGCCGATGTGTCGCTCCACCAGTGGATGGCGTTGACGCCCCCCGAGTTGGTCGAGGCGCATTTGGGCCTGGGTGCGGAGGTGATGGACGCACTGCGCAAAGGCAAGGCGCCGGTCGTGCCAGCGTAGTGATTTTGTGATTTATGGAACCATCGCGCCTGCCGGGCGTCTTTTGGAAAAGCCGGAGTCGCGTCGCACAATTTGTTCGGGCGCCGGAAAATAACGAGAGCGAGGGAGGCCTGTCATGACGTCGGATTCCGCCACACCAACCGGCCCGGACTTGCGGCAAGGAGTAGCGTTCGGCGATCTTCCGGACGGCGGTATGCTGGCCGGCCATGCAGACGGAGAGCCCGTGCTGCTCGCCCGCCGCGGCGAAGATGTTTTTGCCATCGGCGCCATATGTACGCATTATAGCGGGCCGCTCGCGGAGGGGTTGGTGGTTGGCGAGACGGTTCGCTGCCCCTGGCATCATGCGTGTTTCAGCCTGCGCACCGGCGAGGCGCTTCATGCGCCCGCGCTCAACCCGGTGTCCTGCTTCCGCGTCGAACGGCGAGGCGGGACCGTGTATGTTAAAGAAAAGCTGGAAAAGGCGGCGCCGCGTGCGCTGACCTCGCCCGCTTTGCCTCGATCCGTCGTCATCGTGGGCGGCGGCGCGGCTGCCAATGCCGCCGCCGAAACGCTGCGCAACGAGAGCTATCGTGGCGGTATAACCATGTTGAGCGCCGATGACAGCGCTCCTTATGATCGCCCGAATCTGTCGAAGGGCTTTCTCGCGGGCTCGGCGGAAGAAGACTGGATCCCGCTCCGGTCGCCGGACTTCTACAAAGAGAAAGATATCGATCTGAAGCTCGCCACACGGGTCGCCGTTCTCGATCCAACGAGCCGCAAGCTGCGGCTCGCCGATGGAGCCGAACTGATGTATGACGCGCTTCTCCTCGCCACCGGCGCCGATCCGGTGCGCCTAAATGTCCCTGGCAACGATCTCGCGCATGTGCATTATCTGCGCACGCTGGCCGACAGCCGCGCACTTGTCGCCAAGTCTCAAGCTTCGCGGCGGGCGGTTGTCCTTGGTGCAAGCTTTATTGGTCTCGAAGTGGCGGCGTCGCTTCGCGCCCGGAATATCGAGGTCGAAGTCGTGGCGCCCGAGACGATCCCGATGGAGCGGATTCTTGGAGCGGATGCCGGAAATTTCCTTCGCCGGCTGCACGAGGAGCACGGCGTAACGTTCCATCTCGGCACGACGGCGGCATCCATTTCCGCGCAAAGCGTCATATTGCGGAATGGCGAAACGCTTGGCGCCGATCTCGTTGTCGCGGGCGTTGGCGTACGTCCTTCGATAGCATTGGCAGAACAAGCGGGGCTTTCCATCGACCGCGGCATCGCGGTGAACGAATATCTTGAGACGAGCGCCCCCGGTATTTTCGCGGCCGGCGATATCGCGCGCTGGCCGGACCGGCTCACCGGCGAATCGATTCGAGTCGAGCATTTTATCGTCGCCGAGAGGCAAGGCCAAACGGCCGCCCGCAATATTCTCGGAGCACGTGAACGATTCGACGCCATCCCCTTCTTCTGGACCGAGCAATACGATGTTTCGATTGCCTACGTCGGGCATGCCGAACGATGGGACGAGGCGGAAATCGAGGGCACTCTCGACGCGCGCGACTGCGCGATAAGCTATCGCCGCGGCGGGAAGACATTGGCGGTCGCGACAATTGGCCGTGATCGGGCTAGCCTTGAAGCCGAGGTCGCGTTCGAGCGCGCCATCGCTTCCGCATAGAATTGAGCGGCGCGGGGCTAGGTTATCGCAAGATCGTTGGCGCCGGCCTTGGCCCATGCGTCCGCGGAGGACGGCCGCGCGGCCGATGGCTTTTCGGCGTTTGCCGCGCGGGGAGCTTGCACAGGCAGGCCCATTGCCCTATATAGATTTTCGCGCGTCTCATGACGGTTGTTTAATCGAAACGATCGCTTTATTGAGAGTGGGCCCTCGGGACCCGCTCTTTTTTATTGCCGTTTGGGCGCCTTCGAGGTGGAAGCGTGGTTCCTCGATATTTTGCGGCCGAATCGAACCGGCGATGGAACGGCAAAATTTGGATCGTGGCGGCAATCGCCTGG
This sequence comes from Methylocella sp., assembly GCA_050728755.1. Lineage (GTDB taxonomy): Bacteria > Pseudomonadota > Alphaproteobacteria > Rhizobiales > Beijerinckiaceae > Methylocapsa. The sequence continues at coordinate 914 of JBOHJU010000136.1, read as the reverse complement.
AGACGGCGGCGCAAGGCGTCCTCGATGAACCTCGCTTGATCGAGGAAACCGGGGTTGCCGCGCGCGTGGCGCATGTTGCGCACCCGGTTTTGGCCGGTCTCGGATACCGGCTAGTCCGGGTCAAGCTTTCGGCGCATGCAGGCATGATAGTGCAGATCATGGCGGAACGCCCCGACGGGTCGATGAACCTCGATGATTGCGAAATCGTGAGCGCGTCTCTCTCGCCCGTCTTCGATGTCGAGGATCCGGTAAGAGGTGCCTATCGTCTCGAAATTTCCTCGCCAGGGATCGATCGTCCGCTCGTCCGCGTCTCGGATTTCCGGCGTGCGTTTGCGCGGGAAGCACGGATCGAGATGACGACCGGAATTAGCGGGCGCAAGCGCTTCCGCGGCTTTGTCGGCGCGGTCGAAGGCGAAGGCCGAAGTGCCGTGCTGACGCTCGATCGCAGCGATGCAAAGCCAGGCGAAGCCGTCAAAGCCGTGCTTTTGCTCCGCGACATTGCCGAGGCACGGCTGATTTTGAGCGAGGCGCTTATCCGCCAGTCGCTGCGGGCCGCGAAAGCAGCGCAGGGCCAAGATGCCAGCATGGACGATGAGGCCGGGAAAGCGGTGCTGGGCGATGCTGCCGGGCCGAGGCGCGGGCCTGGCCGCGTCATGCGGGGAAAATGTAATACAAAGCTCAAGCTATCAGCTGGCGTGCGCTTCAACCAGAGCAATCTGAACCACGCCAAACCGGCGCGGCGGCACCGGTCCGGCGCGGCATCACCCGAAACAGGAGACAAAGATGGCAGTCAGCGCCAATAGGCTCGAGCTCTTGCAGATCGCCGATGCCGTTGCGCGGGAAAAATCGATCGATCGGCAAATCGTTCTCGCCTCGATGGAGGACGCCATTCAGAAAGCCGCGCGGTCCCGCTA
>JBOHJU010000135.1:0-7412 GCA_050728755.1 Methylocella sp. | reverse complement strand
GGGTTGATTCGCCGCAGCGCCCGGTAGAGCGCGAAGGCGGGCAGAGCGAAGGCCGCCGAAAACCGTTGCGAAAGGACAACCTGAAAAATGTCGCCCGCCCGGATATAATTCTTGGCGCGCTCGACCATTTCGAAAAAACGCTCCTTTGGCGTGTTCGAACGCGGCTGATCCGTGGTCAGCGCCGGATCACCGGCATGGGGCTCTCGCGCGAGCGGGCCTTCGAGGGCGGCGACCACGGATTCGAGGCGTTCGCGCGCGTGGCCATATGCGGCGCGAAAACCAGAATCGCGGTCCGGGCGCAACGGCGTGACGATGAAAATTTCGTCCTTGACCGCATCGAAAACCACCATCACGGTCGGGCGCAGCATGAGCGCGTCCGGCACGCCGATCGGATCCGGCTTTGCTGCAGAAAGGCGCTCCATCTCGCGGACCATATCGTAGCCGAGATAGCCGAAGACGCCCGCCGCCATCGGGGGGAGATCATCTGGGGTCTCGATCCGCGATTCGGCAATTAGCTCGCGCAACGCCGCGAGCGGAGGCCCGGCGCACGGCAAAAAACCGCCGGGATCGGCGAGCGCGCGGCGATTGATCTCGGCTTTCCCGCCAGAGACGCGCCAAACAATATCCGGATCGAGGCCGATCATCGAGTAGCGGCCGCGGGCGGCGCCGCCTTCGACCGATTCAAGCAGAAAAATTCGCCCCGCGCGGCCCGCGGATAATTTCAAAAAGGCCGAAACAGGCGTCTCGAGATCGCCGGCGAGCCGGGCGGAGACGAGGCAGGCTTGCCCCGCCTCATAGCTTCGCGCGCAGGCCTCAAGGGACAATTCCGACACCGGGACGCGCTCAAAAGTCGCCGGGAGAGTCGCCGGTCGCGGCCGAAAAGACCTTGGCGTTGAGTTTCACGCCGATATCGCTTTCAAGCTTCGCGAGATATTGCGCGATCATATCCTCGTCAAAGCCACGCTTCACGTCACCAGTGATATTGGTCAGTTCGGCGGCGTCGGGGTCGAAGGCCGGGGTGGTGGAAGAGACGACCTGGAACAAAATCCGGCCGCCGTCCTCGCTCGCGACCGACCCCGCGCGATGCACGCCGACGTTGAAGATTTGGGTGACGACATTGAGCGGAAGGCCGCTCGACGCCCCGCGCCTCACATCGCTCGCATGCTTGACCGCAAGATTGCCTTCCGCCGCGCCAATGGCCGCCATGCTTTCGCCGGCGTCGAGCTTCTTGACGAGTTCCGCCGTTTTCGCCGACAACAGCTTTCCTGCCTTGTCCTCGCGCCAAGCTTTCTCGACTTCCGCCTTCGCTTCGTCGAACGTTTTCTCGCGGGCTTTGTCTATCTTGGCGACTTCAAACCATTGATAGCCGCCGCCTTGCACCCGCAACGTATCGTTATCGACGCCGACGTCCGAGGCAAACGCCGCTTTGAGAAGGGCCGGGCCATTAACCAAATCCTTGACCGGCACGCCCTGCGGATCGTTGCCCATCGAATCGATCGCATCGATAACCCGTGGTTCGAGGCCGGCGCTCTTTGCGGCCTCAGTCAGCGATTTTCCGGATGTGCGCTGATCCTCGATCGCGTCGTGAAGCCGGCCAATATCGTTTTGCGCGCGCTGCAGGGCGATCTCGCGTTTGAGCTCGAGGGCGACGCTCGAGTAAGGCTTGACGGTCGAGGCAACGATCTTGCCGGCGCGCAGAATGACCGTACCAAATTGCGCCTTGACCGGCGCGCTGACTTCGCCTTCCTTAAGCGAGAAAGCGGCGTCCGCGACGGCCTTGTCGACGAGGCCGGTTCGCGCGACCGTGCCGAGGCTCGCATCCTTGGGGGTAAGATTTTTTTCTTTCAAAAGATCGTCGAAAGTCTTTCCGGCATCGAGTTTTGCGCGGGCCTCCTTGGCCTCCGCATCGCTCGCAAAAAGAATTTGCTCGACCTCGCGCTTTTCCGGCGCCCCGAAACGCTCGTTCTTGACCTCCTCGTAGCGGGTCAGCGCGTCGGCGTCGGAGACGTCATCCGGTTTGGCGATCGAGGCCGGCGTAACCGGTACGACGACGAGGCTGCGAAATTCGGGGATGGCATAAAGTTGCCGGTTGCGTTCGAAGTATCGTTTCAGCTCTTCTTGGGAGGGAGCGGTCGGCGGACCCGCGCTCGCATTGGGGAATTCGATGTAATCGACGCTACGGGTTTCCATTTGGAAGCGGAAAATGGCCTGCAGCAAAGCCTTCGGCAGCTGGGCGCCGTTGGTCAGCGCATCGACGATTTGACGGCGCAAACGGACACTGCGTTGCTGCCGCACGTAGGACTTTTCGGTCAATCCTTCGCCGCGCAGAAACGCGGCGAACGCCTGGCGATCGAACCGGCCGGTCATCCCCTTGAAATTGGGGTCGTTCACGATCGTCTTTTTAATATCCTCGTCGCTTATCGCAAGCCCTAGCCTGCGGGCTTGGTCATCGAGCGTGGCCTCGTTGACGAGTTGGGAAAGAACCTGCCGGTCAAGGCCATATTGGTGCGCTTCCTCATTGGTGACGTTGCGGTGCTCGGCCCGCGCGAGAGTCTGCAATTCGGCCTGATAGGCGTTGCGGTATGTGTCGGCGCCGATCTCGATGCCGCCGACCCGGGCGAGATTATTCGCGCCGAAACCGCGGAAAATGTCGCCGATGCCCCAGATCGCGAAACTGAGGATGATCAAGCCCATCAGGATTGCCATAATGACGCGGCCGATCTTGCCTTGAGCCGAGGCGCGCATTGATTGGAGCATGTGAAGGAGTCTCTTTACGGGTTTCCGGCAGGCGCCGGGCTTTTACAAATTGGCGGGGGACTATAAAAAGATGAAGCCCCGCATGCAACGCGGAAATGACCGGAACCTTTCCGCATGACCCACGGTTCACGCCCCCTCGTCGCGGCCAATTGGAAAATGAACGGTTTGCGCAAAAGTCTCAGTGAGGCCGCCGCGATTTGCGATGCCGTGGCCGCGGGCGGCGCGGGAAAGGCGGAAGTTGTCGTTTGTCCGCCGGCGACTTTGCTCATGGCCGCGGCGCGGATTTGCGAAGGCACAAATGTTGGGCTCGGCGGCCAGGATTGCCATGCTGCAGCAAGCGGCGCCTTCACCGGCGATATTTCCGCCGAAATGCTCAAGGATGCAGGTGCTGCCTATGTGATCCTTGGCCATTCGGAGCGCCGCGCGGGCCACCATGAAACCGACAAGATCGTTCGCGCCAAGGCCACGGCGGCGCTTCGCGCGGGGCTCGCGGCGATCATTTGCGTCGGCGAAACGAGAATTTTGCGGGACGCGGGGCAAGCTCTCCCCGTCGTCGGCGCGCAACTGGCCGGTTCAATTCCGGAAAATTCGCCGCCGGGACACATCGTCATCGCCTACGAGCCAGTGTGGGCGATCGGCACGGGTCTGACGCCGACGCGCCAAGACATCGCCAAGTTGCACGGCTTTATCCGTGAGCGGGCGAACGAACATCTGCCGGGGCAGGGCGCCAATTTACGCATTCTCTATGGCGGCTCGGTCAGCCCCGCCAATGCCGCGGAACTGTTGTCGGCTGAAGATGTCGATGGCGCGCTCGTCGGCGGCGCGAGCTTGAGTTCTGCCGAGTTCATGGCGATCGCTGGCGTCTACCGGTGAAGCACCAGACCCGTGCACCGATCCAGTTCGGCATTATAGTATTCTAAGGCTTGTTCTAAATTTCCTGACTGCCAAACTTCGGGCGTTCTACTTGTCGAAACAGAATAGACTTTTGCGAAAATGGTTTGTCCGCTTTCAAGGGTTACTTGCTTAAGGACAACACCGGCTTCCATGAGAAGGATACGTGTTTTGGACATGATGGTTTCCTTACATCGTAATTCCTCCGTTGTTTCTGATTCGCTGATATGTTGGCAAGGTTAAATTGCTGTTCTCCACATGATCCGATTGAATAAGCGAGGCGGCCCATTTAGCCACGCGGCTACGAGATCGTTAAAAGGGGTTCAAATTCAAACTCGCGCTTAGTCCGCCTCGCTTGCGTTCAGCGGGAAGCCTCCAGGATTATATAAGCTTATGGGAGACGTCGATGGCGCGCTCGTCGGCGGCGCTAGCCTGAACTCTACAGAGTTCATGGCGATCGTTGGCGTTTATCGGTAGGACGAGAGGGGCCTGGCGGGCGCTTTTTGGCCTGTGGCCCTTTGCTCCCTGTTGCTGCCATCGCCTTGCTCTTTAACTTGCTTCTGAACACCGGTTCGGCGGCCCCTCTCGCGAGATCGGCGATCCGTTGCCGGCACCATTCCGGCGACGCAGTTTTGAGGTCCCGATTGTCGTTGTCGAGCTTCTTGGCGAGACTTTGAGTCTGTTTTTCGTCCAGGCCGCCGAGAACAAGCGTGAAGCTTTCAGCGCCGTGTTCACGCCAAAGGTCGCGCGCCTTTGCCAGATCCATTTTGGCCTTGAGCTCCTTGGCCAGGGCATTGGGTATGATCGGCGCGGGCTTCGGCGGTTTCGTCGCTGGCTCGGCCGCACCGCTCGCAAGATCGGCAAGCCGTTTGCGGCGCCACACCGCCGACGCGGACTTGAGTTCCGGATTCTCCTTGTCGAGCTTTTTAACGAGAGTCGCGCTGCCTGGGTGGCCCAAATCATCGAGGATCAACAAAAACGACTCGCTCCCGATCGCAGAATGAATTTGCCGCAGCAGTTCGAGCGTCGTCGCTTTCGCCTTGAATTGCTTGACGACGAGTTTTCGCGCGACGTCATTCAACTCTGTCGTGACGTCTGGGAACGCAAGGGGATTCTCGGCGATCTTGCGAAGAACCGCTATTCCATCAATATCAATTGCCATTAAGCACTCCCCTCACCTCCTGGACGAGCTGGTCGAGCACGGAGGTCACCGCGCCGTATTTCATTCTGAATGTCGGGTATCTCTGTCCAAATGGCGACTCTTCGTCATTGAACAAGGCTTCAGCAAGCGCCGCGGCCTGTTGCACTTTTGTCTTGAACAACCGGATCTCCGGAACAATTCGTTTGGCCGCAACTTCCTCAAGGTGTTCGACGTAGTAGTTGTGCTGCCTGACGGTCCTTAGGAACCTGGTGATAAGGACGTGCGGCAATCGCTTCGGCGTCGGACCAAACGCTTTTTTTTCCCAGAAAAAGTCGACGAAGGCCGCCAAACCATATGCTGAAATAAAATCAGGGATCGTGGGAACGATGACGAGATCGCTCGCCCTTATGGCAGCTTCGCTCAGCAGCGAAATACCAGGCGGGCAATCGAAGATGACATAATCATATTCCTTGCTGAGCGGCAGAAAATCCGTTTCGAGCAATTTGCGCATTTTGCCTTCGATGGCCGTCATGCTGGAGCCTCGCTCGGGGAGACTATAGACAATCTCGCGCTCTACGAATCTCAGTTTCGGTCCGCATGGCAAAAGCGAAATGTTGAGTTGATTTCCGGCATGGGTGGTGCCGCATATGGCTTTGCGAATCTTCGAAATGAGAATTGTCCTGGCTCGTTTGATCAGGCGTTCGTCGAGGAACGCTTCGATTGTTTTGTTCGCCTCGATCATTTCGAACAAAAGATCGTCGCCCGCGAGGCAGATCGACGCGCTCGCTTGCGGATCGAGATCGACGACGAGAATCGAAGCGTCCGGATCATCCGCCGCCAGCGCCTCCGCGAGGCTGACGACTGTCGTCGTCTTGCCGACGCCTCCCTTCATGTTCGCGACCGCGATCAGCTTGCCCGGTATCATCATCGTCCCCGCACGACGCGCGCGAGATTGTCTTTTTGCTCAGCCGAAAGTCGCGTTTCCAAAAATCCTTCGATGGTCAGCGTCAGCGTCGATTTGCGGACCGGATCGGCGAGAATTTCGCATCCTTCTTTCGCCAAAGGGTCGCGCATCCGGATCAAGCCGATCCCGTGCCCGGCGCAATGGTCCTCGATCTCGGCGAGCCGCGCCTCCGATCTCGATCCTTCCGGCAGGTGCCACACGAGATGGCCGAAATGGGTGAACCTTGTCTGCGCCAAGGCTTCGTGAACGCCGAGCACCGAACAGCCCGTTTCGGTCTTCAACTCGAATCCATGCACGTCAACTTGCGCGCCGGGCATGAATCTGAACCGCATGGCGCTGATCATGATGAAATCGGGATGCGCCCAAAGCCCCTTCGCCGGACCCTTAGCGGAGGTGTCTTGCACGATGGCAATGCCATCGGCTGGAAGATCGAGTCCGCGCCGGAACGCCCCCTCCAGATAATTGCTCAGCGGGGGCATGAGTTTGGCCTCCGGCCAGCGCTCGACGGTTTTGGCGGCGGCCGGCTGCGCGCCGTTGAGCGCGGCCAAAAAAATCTGGCCGCTTTGGCCGCGCAATCTTCCAATTTTGCCACTTTGGAGAAGCAAATCGCGGGCCGCGAAATAAAGATCGGGCTCGATATGTTCCTCCAATTGTCGGGATAACATCACCCGCATGACGCGGTTGAGGACGGGAGTCCCGTCCTGCGGCAGCAAGGTCAGCATAAGCCGCGCCAGGTTCTCGGCGGTGACCTCATTCTGCCCCATTTTCAAACTCGAAATGACGACTTTCATTAATTATTGACATATTTGACGGCCACGAACAGTGCAATATCGAAATAGCACATTTCGAGCAATTGTTTCACTCTTGTCGCGGCGGCCGCGCCGTTCCCGTTTGGACCCGGTTGAAACCAGCCCGGGCGCCAGCGGTTTCGGCGGCTATCTAGTTGGTTCTGGGCCTGGCCGCCATAACCGAAATAATTTTGGGGCCTAGCAGCCGAGCGCAAACCATCGGAGGCGATCGCGCCGCCCCTGCCGTTGACGCAAGATTGAAGGTGCGATCAGCGTTATAGTCAGATCAGGCGCCGGCCGCGATTATGGATGTCCACATTATGTGACAGAGCCATCAGAAGATATTCAGCATATGTCCATCGGCATCGATGGTCGCAATGAGCGTGTGATAATGATAATGCAAGAGAGCCTTCAACGCATAGGCTTGCAGCACAAACGGTTCGGGACGTCGCCGCACCGCGTTGAAAAAGGCGCGCCGATAGTGGCGGCGAAGATCGGCTGCCTCTACGGCGGTTTGCAGCTTGAAATAGATGAATCCTACGTAAAGCATCGCTAGCGTATATTGTATGAACCGGGTGAATGGCCGGCTGCGCAAATGCGCGTCGCGGGCGGCGCTCTCTGCCAGACCGCCTTCGAGAAAGAGTGAATCCACACGGGCGAAATAGGCTTTCGGATCGTAAAGTGCATGCAGCACACGCAAATATCCTTCCCGCAAGGCGTCGCGGTCCATACCGAGGGGAATGACGTTCGTTCCGTACGGCGTCCGATCGGCGGGATCGAGCCGATCTTCGCCGGCAAGCCTTGCATAGAGTGGTGTCTTGGGGATCGCGGTAAGCATGCCGACCGAGGTATGGATCACACGGGCCTGCTC
>JBOHJU010000134.1:0-7426 GCA_050728755.1 Methylocella sp. | reverse complement strand
CCTTTTCACGTGCTCGCGACGCAAAACCCGTTGGAGCAAGAGGGCACATACCCCCTACCCGAGGCCCAGCTCGATCGTTTTCTCATGCAAATCGATGTGGCCTACCCCGATCGCGCGGCCGAACGCCGGATCCTCATCGAGACGACCGGCGACGTCAACGCGGCGCCAAAATCCGCGATGAGCGCCGAGGATCTCATCGCGACGCAGCGGCTCGTGCGCCGGCTTCCGGTCGGGGAAAGCGTGATCGAAGCCATTCTCGACGTCGTCCGTCTGGCGCGCCCCGGCGAGGGTGATCCGGCCGTCACAAAGCATATCGCCTGGGGGCCCGGACCCCGCGCGGCGCAGGCCTTGATGCTCGCAACCCGCGCCCGCGCCCTCCTCGGCGGGCGGCTTTCGCCTTCCCTCGACGATGTCGTCGCCCTCGCCGTCCCGGTGCTCAAGCATCGCATGGCGCTCACCTTTGCCGCGCGGGCTGAGGGCGAGACTGTCAGCGAACTCGTCGCCCGGCTGGCCAACCGGCTCGGCTGAACGATGCCCGCGGTCCGGCTACTGGAAAAAAATGCAAGCCGCCTAGCGCGCCGCCACCAAAATCATGCGCTCGAGATGTCGCAGCGGCTGCCTGGCCTCGTTGCCGCGGCAAGAGAAGTTGCGGCGAGCGTCTTGCATGGTGTCCATGGACGAAGGCGCGCCGGCGAGGGAGAGACTTTTTGGCAATTTCGCCCCTTCGTCGCGGGCGAGGCCGCGGGCCGGATCGACTGGCGCCGCTCAGCCAAAGACGAACGTCTCTACGTTCGCGAGCGCGAATGGGAAGCGGCGCATACGGTTTTCGTCTGGATCGACCGCTCCCCTTCCATGTGGTTTGCGTCCAATCTCGCGTTGCAGCCAAAAATAGATCGCGCGCTCGTCCTCGGCCTCGCTTGCGCCGATCTTCTCGTGCGCGGCGGCGAGCGGCCAGGCCTTCTTGGCCTCACCCCCGCTCTCGCGGTCAGAAATATCGTTGAACGGTTTGCGGAAGTTTTGCTGGCACAGGAAGCCGCCGCCGGTTACGTGTCCGACGAGCTGCCCGCGGCCGTGACCTTGCCGCGCGGTGCCCAGGCCATTTTGATTGGCGACTTTCTCGCTGATCCGGCGCAGATTTCGGCCATGATCGAGGGCATATCCGCACGCGGGGCACGCGGCCATCTCGTGATGATCGCCGATCCGGTCGAAGAGACTTTTCCGTTCTCCGGGAATACCGAATTCGTCGATACGGATTCGCAAGCGAGGCTGCGCGCGGGGCAGGCGGAAATATTCCGCCAAGAGTACAAGCGCCGGCTTGGCCTTCATCGCGAGGCTATTGCCGCTTCGGCGCGGACGCGGGGGTGGACCATGACGGTGCACCGGACCGACAGGCCCGCCACCGCGGCCTTGCTCGCCTTGCACGTCCAACTCGATGCCAATCGCTACTCCCTTCCTCGTGCCCAGCCGGGGGCCGCCCGTTGATGCCCGTCCTTCCGCTCGCTTTCACCTTTCCGTTCGTCCTCGCCGCGCTCGCCGGCCTACCATTCTTGTATTTTCTTCTGCGCATCACGCCGCCGCGCCCGGCGCTCGTGCCGTTTCCGCCGCTGCGGCTCATTCTAGATTTCCGCCCAAAGACCGAGATCGCGTCGCGCACGCCCTGGTGGCTGCTTCTCTTGCGTCTAGCGATCGCGGCCTGTCTCATTTTCGCGATGGCGGGACCGGTCTTAAATCCGCTGCCCGCAGGCGCGGCGCGCGAGGGGCCCATGCTCATCGTGTTGGACGACGGCTGGCCAGCGGTGCCGGGCTGGAAGCGCAGAATCGCTGCCGCTGCACGCAGCATCGCGGCGGCGGAGCGAAACTCGCAGCTTGCCGCCGTCGTCGCGGCGTCAGATGCGGGCCGCGACATTGTGCCCTTCGACCCCGCCAAGGCGCAAGTTCGCTTGCGAGCGCTCAAGCCTGTTCCGTTTGTGCCCGATCGGCTGCCGGTTTTTTCCGCGATCGAAAAATATGCCACCGCGCAGCAGAAAAAACCCGCGATTGTTTGGATCGCCGATGGACTCGAGCGCGGCCATGCGCGGGAGTTCGCCGGCAAGCTTGCGGCTATTTCCGGCGACCTCACTCTTGTTACGGATTCAACAACCGTTCGCGCGCTCGCGGGCGTGCGCAACCAAACCGGCCGTCTCGATGTGCGGGTGCTCCGCGCGGCCCGCTCCGGCCCCGGGCTTGCTGCCCCGGAGCGGGGGGTTGTCCGCGCGCTCGATCGCAAGGGGCTTGCACTCGGCGAAGCATCGTTCGATTTTGGCGCGGCGAACGAGACGCAAGCGAGTTTCGAGATGCCCGTCGAATTACGTAATGAGATTGCCCGCCTCGAAATCGCTGGCGAACACTCCGCGGGGGCGGTTTTTCTTCTCGACGAGCGCTGGCGCCGCCGCCGGATCGGCCTCGTCAGCGGCGAAACGACGGACAACGCGCAGCCACTGCTCGCGCCAAGCTATTATCTTACGAAGGCGCTCTCCCCATACGCGAACATCCGCGCGGCAAGGCCTGCCGCCACCGATCCAATAGGCTCCCTTCTCGATGACCATGTGGCGATCATGATCCTCGCCGATGCCGGCAGTGTGGCGGGTCAGGCGCATGACCGCCTCGCGCGTTTTGTCGAAGATGGCGGAATACTCGTGCGCTTCGCCGGAACCCATCTCGCCGCGGCCTCGGGCGATCTCGTTCCTGTCCGGCTCCGCCGGGGCGGCCGCGTGCTGGGCGGCGCGATGTCCTGGGATACCCCGAAAAAACTTGCGCCATTCGATCGCGAGAGTCCATTTTTTGGCTTGGCCGTGCCCGATGAGGTAACCGTGTCGCGACAAGTGCTCGCCGAACCGGACCCCGGCCTTTCGGCCAAGACCTGGGCGCGGCTTTCAGACGGAACGCCACTCGTCACTGCGGCGCGGCGAGGCAACGGACTGATCGTTTTGTTTCATGTCACGGCGGACACGACATGGTCGAACCTGCCGATTTCGGGACTGTTCGTGGACATGCTGCGCAAAATCGTTGCTCTTTCGGGGGAGACCGCGAAGGATGCGGACGCGCAAGCCGGCGCCGGGACGAAAGCCTCCGCAGCAGCGACCCTCGCGCCGAGCCGGAGCCTCGACGGATTCGGTGTCCTTGGTCCGCCGCCGCCAAACGCGACGCCGATTCCCGCTGGGTTCGAAGGCATCGCGGAACCCGAGCATCCGCCAGGTTTTTATGGCCCGCCCGATGGCCTGAGCGCCGTCAACGCTCTGGGACCGAAAGAAACGCTCGAGGCAGCGGATTATTCGGGGTTAGGTTTTATCGACGAGCCGTTGCGCGACCAAGGCCCGATCGATCTCAAGCCCTGGCTGCTCGCCGCCGGGTTTCTCTTATTTGCCGCCGATACCTTGGCCTCGCTGTGGCTCTCGGGCGGCCTGCGCCGCGCGGGGCGTGCCGCCGCTTGCCTTGTCCTCTTTTCTATTGCCTTCTCCATGCTGGTGCCGGCGCGGGCCGCGGCCGAGCCTGCCGCCGCGGAAAACGTGTCCCCGCGCGATATTGCCGCCGCGTTGACAACGAGGCTTGCTTATGTGGCGAGCGGGGACGCCAGGGTCGACGAGGTGAGCAGGCAGGGCTTGATGAGCCTTTCGCTTGTGCTGGCGCGGCGCACGTCGCTCACGCCCGGCGATCCTGTCGCAATCGATCCCGCGCGGGACGAATTAGGCTTTTATCCGCTTCTCTATTGGCCTATCGTGGCGTCGCAGCCGCAGCCGCAACACGAAGCGGCTGCCAAGGCCGCCCTCTTCATGAAACAAGGTGGCACGATTATTTTCGATACCCGCGACGCGCTCGCCTCTAGACCCGGCGGGCCGCCGACGCCGGAAGCCAAATGGCTTAGGGCCTTGCTCGAAGGCGTCGATGTGCCGGAGCTCGAACCCGTTCCGGCCGACCACGTCGTGACGAAAACCTTCTATCTCATCGACGGTTTTATTGGCCGCTACACGTCGGGCGCGACCTGGATCGAGGCGCTGCCCCCCGCCCCCGCCGATGGCGGCCCGCGCCCTGCCCGCGCGGGCGACAGCGTCTCGCCAATCATCATCACCGCCAACGATCTCGCGGCGGGTTGGGCGAGCGACCCCGATGGGGACAGTCTCTATTCGCTGGTGCCGGGGGGCGAGCGCCAGCACGAGCTCGCGCTGCGGGGGGGAATCAATTTGGTGATGTACACGCTCACCGGCAACTACAAATCCGACCAAGTTCATGTGCGCGATTTGCTGGAGAGGCTGGCGCATTGAAGGGGCGGGTTTTTGTCCGCGTCAACTCAGGAAAGTCAAATTATCCGCGGATTTCGCAGTAGAATGAATCCGCGTTTCCCGTGCTTCTCCGTCCTCGGAGCGTTTATTGTGTCGATGAAGTCCAGCGTCGGCGTTTCGTCTACCGGCTCCTCGTCCTCCTCCCACGACTCTCTAATCCGAGACCAGTTCAGCCGGCAAGCCGAGCTGTTCGCCCAATCGCCGGAACTCCATGGCAATGCCCAGGTGATGCTGCTCGTTGATTGCGCGCGGCCCAAGTCGAGCGACGAGTCGCTCGATGTCGCTTGCGGACCCGGCACGGTTGTTGCGGCGTTTGCCCGACGCGTGCGTCGTGCCGTCGGCCTCGATGCGACCGACGCTATGTTGGATCAGGCCCGTGCGCTAACGGTCGAGCGAGATCTCGTCAACGTCGAATGGCGCTCGGGCGACGTATACCGTCTTCCATTCGCCGATGAGTCCTATGACATCGTGAGCTGCCGTCTCGCGTTCCACCATTTCGCGGAACCGGCGAAGGCGTTCGCCGAGATGCTGCGGGTTTGCCGCTCCGGGGGGCGCATTATCCTATGCGATGGTGTGGCCTCCTCCAACCCGACCAAGGCGACGGCGTTCAATGTAATGGAACGCCACCGCGACCCGTCAACTGTGGAATTTTTCCCATTGCAGTGCCTTATCAGCTTCTTCACTGATATCGGATACCCGCCGCCCGTTGTCGTTCGCTTCCAAATCGCTTACGAGCGCGAGCGGCTGATCGCGAAATCATTTCCGGTAGACGATGATCGCGAGACACTTCGCCGGTTGATCGATGAGTTGATCGCAACCGATGCGATGGATGTCGGCTCGAACCCGGGTGGGACGAGGTTTATCTATCCGGCGGTTGTACTGACGGCGACGAAGCCTTGAGCGCCTTTCCATGGTTCTGTGTTCCGCGCAAGGCCACGCCCATTGTTGAAACCGCCGACGCGCGGCATGGCATGCGCTCCCCCATGTAAGTCGGCCAGCTTGATTTCGCATCGCAAGAGGGATGCTTTACTGGGATCAGCTTTTTCTCCTGCCTGACTTTTTTCTCACGCCCGGTTTCGTGCCGGGCCGCTTCTTCGGGACGATCCTCGCGGTTGGTTTTTTTGCGCCGGCCTTCTTCATTGGCGCTTTCTTCGCCGAAGCTTGCTTTCGCGCGGATATCTTGGGCGCGATTTTTTTCGCCGTGGCTTTTTTCGCCGGAGCCTTTCTCACGCCCGCCTTCCTTGCGGGTGCTTTCTTCGCCGCCGCCGTTTTCGCCGGAGCCTTTGGGAGCCGAGAAGGCCTGGCCGCGGCGGTTTCAGGAGCGCACAGGAAATCGACGGCCGCCTTGGTGAAATTCACCTCATCCTCGATATTCGGCATATGCGAGGCTTCCAGCGTGACGAATTTGGCGTCTGCGATGGAACTGGTAACCAAGGCGCCCATCCCTGGCGGCGTCGATAGATCGTGCCGCCCGCTGATGACCAGAACCTTGTTGCTTATGCCTCGAATGGCTTCGCGCTGATCCATATCGCGGATGGCAGCGCAAGCGGCCAAATAGCCGTGCAGCGGCGTCGTCCGGACCATCTCCATCACGGCTTCCACTTTTCCCGGATTGGCGTCGCGGAACGTCTTTGTGAACCAACGCTCGGCGGCCGCCATGGCGACGCCAGTCATACCGCTATCCCGCGCCGACTGAATGCGGTTGTTCCACAGATCGGGTCCCGGTATTTGCGCCGCCGTGCTGGCAAGTACCGCCCGGCCGATGCGCTCGCGCGCATGGACGAGGAGCCATAATCCGACGACGCTGCCCAATGAGAGGCCCAGCCAATGGGTTCTTTCGATGCCGAGCGCATCCATGATTGCGAGCGCGTCGCGGCCAAGGCCGTCGATCGAATAGGGCCCCTGATTGGCCACGCTTGCGCCGTGCCCGCGCGAATCGTAGCGCACAATCCGGAAATGTTCGGCCAAAGCGGGAATCTGAGGGTCCCAGAGGTGAAGATTGGTGCCGATCGGGTTAGAGAACATTAAGCCCTCCTTGTTCTCGTCGCCCTCGACTAAAACGTTGAAGGTCTCGCCAGCGATGGTGATGCCGGTCATGCCGGAACTCCCGTTAAGACTGAACTCCCGCGCGGACCTGTACGGCTGCGCGGCGGGCAACCGGGCGCTGCTCGACGTACCCAAGGGCACGCGAGGCCTCGCCGCCGCGGCGCGGCGGCCGAATCCGCGATTGAGATCGATACAAATGAGGATCCGCGCCTGCTTGACGGCATTTGATCGACATGAGACTAAACGGTAACGCTGTCGAGATTTTGTTTCCGGCACACGGCTTGCGTAAGCGTCGAGCGCAAGCCTGTATTAATTTAACACGTATTGAATGGACACAGCAATAGAATCACTCATGCCAATAAGTTGGGCAGGTCATCATAGAACGGGCGCGTCAACGCTTTGGGACCCGCTCTGGCTGACGTACCGGCACGGAGGTTAGGCTATGGCCGCAACCAAAAGGATCGAGACAAACAAGGCGTCGCCTGATTTTATCAAGCAGCTCGCGGGATATGGGCTCGCCACCGCGCGCATTCTTTACCATTTGCCGGATCACCCGCGTCTGTTGCAGACTTACGTCTGGCAAGATTACGATCTTGCGCCGGAGTTTCCGGTCCTGATCAAATTTTTGGGGTTCTGGCGGGAAAAGCTGGACGGGCCGCTGCATAGCGTGGTGGTGGGACATTCGAAGCTGATCACGCCGGCCGAGTTTAAAACGCTCGACGGCGAATTTTGGCTGCATTAAGAGCGTAGCCGCCGCGGAACGCCGGAAGCGCATGTTTGACCTTGCCTTCGCTGTCTTTGCTCGCCCGCATCGACAAGCTTGCATCCTTGTATTGGCAATTGGCTGTAGAGTTTGCCTGTTCCGTTGAAGTGCGCCGCTTTTGCCCTGCGGACCCGCAGGCGCCGTCAATTTAACCTGAGCGTGCGCGAAGAGGATGTTTCCTAGGGTTAAGACCTGATTAACCATGTTTTGATTCAAGAGGTTGGTCAACCGATTTGGAGGCTAACCGAGGGAATCGCATTTGGTTTGGTTCAACGACCGGCAAGGGGCGAAGATCGCGCCG
>JBOHJU010000133.1:0-7477 GCA_050728755.1 Methylocella sp. | reverse complement strand
CTATTATCCCGACGTCGACGATACCGCTGTCGTGGCGATGGCGATGGACCGCGCGGCCGCGCGGGGACCCGAGTACAAGGACGCGGTAGCTCGCGCGCGCGAGTGGATCGAAGGCTTGCAAAGTACCAATGGCGGATGGGGCGCCTTCGATTGCGACAATGACAGGGAGTATTTGAATTACATCCCTTTCGCCGATCATGGCGCGCTGCTCGATCCGCCGACCACGGATGTGACGGCGCGCTGTGTTTCCATGTTGGGCCAGCTCGGCGAGACTCTCGCCGGCAATCCAGCGGTCGCGCGCGGCGTCGAATATCTCCGGCGTAGGCAGGAGAAGGACGGCAGCTGGTTCGGCCGCTGGGGGATGAACTACATCTACGGAACTTGGTCGGTGCTTTGCGCGTTTAATTCCGTCGGCCGCGACCCGCGAGGCACGGACGCGCTACAAGCCGCCGCCTGGCTTAAAGGTATCCAGAATGCGGACGGCGGCTGGGGCGAAGGGGGGGAGAGTTACGCGATGGATTATGCGGGTTACCGGCCGGCGCCGAGCACGCCGTCGCAGACGGCATGGGCATTGCTTGGGCTGATGGCCGCCGGTATGGTCGATGACCCGGCAGTGATATTGGGGATCCGCTATCTTGCACGGACCCAGGCGGACGATGGATTTTGGACGGAAGCGCGGTTTACCGCGACCGGGTTTCCCCGGGTCTTTTTTCTGCGCTATCATGGCTATTCGAAGTATTTCCCGCTCTGGGCAATGGCGCGCTACTGCAACCTCAAAACAGGCAACTGCTCTCCCGTGCGGGCGGGAATGTGACCGGCCCCCCAATCATCGCCGTTACTGGCCTCAAGATGGAAGCGAGGATTGTCGCCGGGCCGCGAGTCCACGCCGTCTCTGGTACCGGCGATTCCTTGGGTCTCGAGCGTGCCTTGAAGGCGGCCGTCGCGAAGCATGCTTCGGCGATCATCAGTTTTGGCGTCGCGGGCGGTTTGGCGCCGGGACTGGCTCCGGGCTCGAAGCTTGTCGCGCGTGCGGTCATCGCCGAAGACGGCGCGCGCTATTATGGTGATCCGGCGTGGTCGTACCGGCTTGCCGGCGCGCTTGGCGGCGTGACGATTGGCGACATCGCCGGGGTCGATGCACCAGTGGCCGGGTGCGCTGAAAAGTGCGCCCTGCATCTTAAAACCGGCGCCCAGGCTGTCGATACGGAGTCCCACGTTGCCGCTCGTGTTGCCGCCGCCCATGGGCTGCCTTTTGCCGCTTTTCGCGTCGTGGCCGACCCGGCGGACCGGCAATTGCCGCATGCCGCTCTTGTTGCGATGAAACCGGACGGTTCGATTGCGCTCGGCGCGATCGCGAGCTCGATTTTCCGGGACCCGCGCCAGGTCCCGCAGTTGCTGCGGATAGCGCTTGATGCGCGCGCCGCCTTCGCGGCCCTATTCCGCGGCCGAAAGATGATTGCCGGAACTCTCGGCTTCAGCGATTTCCGCGAGTTTTTGCTCGACCTGCCGGCCGAAGACGAACTCCGCGGGCCGCTGCAGGTGTAACGGGATATCGGGCGCCATCGGGCCCTCGACGCGAATGCCGCGCAAGGAGACGCCAAGAGCCCGCATCGGATGATTGAAGGCATCTTCCACGGCGGTCGCCTCGAAGCCGCAATGGACCATGCAGTCGGCGCATTTTTCGTAATTTCCGGTGCCATACGAGTCCCAGTCGGTTTCCTCCATCAGCTCCTTGAAGGTAGCCGCGTAGCCTTCGCCGAGCAAATAGCAGGGCCGCTGCCAGCCAAAGACCGTGCGAGTGGGATTGCCCCAAGGCGTGCAGTGATAGGTCCGGTTGCCGGCGAGAAACTCTAGGAAAAGCTTGGATTGGAAGAAGGGCCAGGCCTTGCCGCCCTTGCCCAGCGCGAAAACTTGCCGGAACAGAGTCTTGGTCTTCTCGCGATTGAGAAAATGCTTTTGATCCGGCGCGCGTTCATAGGCGTAGCCAGGCGACACGGTGATGCCCTCGATGCGAAGCGCCGCAACGCTATCAAAAAACGCGGCGACCCGGGCGGGTTCGGCATCGTTGAACAGCGTGCAATTGATGGTAACGCGAAATCCGCGCTCCTTGGCGAGCTTCAAGGCCTCAAGGGCACGGTCGTAGACACCGGCCTGACAGACCGAACGGTCATGCATTTCCGCATCGCCATCGAGGTGAATCGACCAGTTGAAGTAGCGGTTCGGCGTATAGCGGTCGAGGTTTTTCGCAAGCAGAAGCGCGTTGGTGCAGACGGTCACGAATTTGCCTCTGGCGAGAGCGCCCTTCACAATCTGGGGAAGTTCCTTGTGCAGCAGCGGCTCGCCGCCGGCGACCACCACGACAGGCGCGCCGCATTCGTCGATCGCCGCGAGGCAGTCGGCAAGCAGCAGGCGCTGGTTTAAAATCTTGTCTGGATAATCGATCTTGCCGCAGCCCGCGCAAGCGAGATTGCAGCGAAACAAAGGTTCGAGCATCAGGACGAGCGGAAAGCGCTTCCGCCCCGCCAGGCGCTGGCGCACCACATAGGCGCCGATTTGCGCCATTTGCAGAACTGGTATGCCCAAAGTGTGCTCCTTAAGTTTGGCGCCATTCGCCGACAAAGCCTCGCAAGGATCAATCGCTGAGTTCGGCCAGAAGCTTGAACTCGATATTTTCCGGAACCAAGGGCAATACCACGGTAATAGATTTGGTAACGTCCACACTCAACATCGTTTGGGAGACATAGGCAATTGGGGTGTTCGGAGCAAGCCCCGGTTTGCCGCGAGGGATTCGGATGGGACGAGGTGGACCAGACCTGGAACGCGCCCATCGTCCAACCCCTTCCAGATGGCGGACGGGGCCGATCAACGGAATCTCCCGTGTTGCACATACCGCTCCCCTTGGCTATGAACTTTCGCGAGCAGAGGACATTTAAAGTCCGGGGCCAGGAGTCCACGCGCGGCGGCCTCGCCCTTGACGGAGCTGGCAAGCGCCGGCGCCCGTCGCTTTAGAGACCTCGTGGCGAACTTCGCCTGGCAGGCCAATTTATCGGCGATCAGCTTTTTGAAAGAACTCGGAGATTGCGCGACCGACTTCAATTCCACCCCCTGCCGCTACGGCACCAATAGGCCGTTGTGCGGCGATGGAGCCTCGCTGAGGATGCGTGTATGACCACTATCAAAGACCTCAGAGGCTTTTGTTATCCCCTGACTCCGGGTGGGGTTTCGTCCCTCGTCGGCGATCTACCCTGGCACTATGCGACGGAATACCTCACTATTGCCTATCGCGCCGATCCAGCGGCGATTGCCGCTTATCTGCCTTCGCCCCTCGCGCCTGGCCCCGAGCCGGACCTCGCCTATGTCGCTTTCAGCCGATGGTGGTCCCTGTGGGACAACCAACCGGAGATGGCCTTCGCCAATCCGGAGCGCACCCAGTATCGGGAGTGTGCGATCTGGGTTGGATGTTCGTTCCAAGGCACGGCGGGGCAGATCTGCCTGCAGATCTGGGTGAGCAACGACTTCACCCTGGCGCGCGGCTGGTTTATGGGATTTGCCAAGAGGTTGGGGCAGATCTATCTGACCGAATACCATCCCTTAAATCCGCGGATGCCGCAATTCGGCCCAGGGGCCAAGATGAAAGGATATGTCTGCGCCCATGGAGAACGCTTGATCGAGGGGACGCTGGAGATCGAGACAAAGATCG
Organism: Methylocella sp.; assembly: GCA_050728755.1. Taxonomy (GTDB): domain Bacteria; phylum Pseudomonadota; class Alphaproteobacteria; order Rhizobiales; family Beijerinckiaceae; genus Methylocapsa. The sequence continues at coordinate 3,777 of JBOHJU010000133.1, read as the reverse complement.
CCCGTGAAGAGCTGCCCCGGCCGATGGGTCTTCCCATTTTTCAGATCCGTCATTTCCCCAGCATTGTCCGAGGCGCCCCTCCTTCGGTATTGGAGCTAGTCAAGCTTGGAGCGGAGAATGTTCGCTATGGCGAGGGCCTCTGGACCGGCAGGGGAACGCTGCGATTCTTTCCCTCCGGGATCGAAGAGCTCCTGCAGCTCGCCCCCGTCGAGATACTTGGCGCCTATCGTTTCAGCTCGGGGTATAGCTTCCCTGGCGGGGAGGTGCTGCATCGCTGGGTCTAGGATCTTGCCCCCTTAAAGGAAAAAAAACCACGCGGCTCGGCCAAAACGCCTTTCGCGAAATTTACATGGTGCAGAACCGAATGTACCCTAATACAACCAGACAACCCATCTTTTAAGACCCGAATGCCCAAACCGAAGCGTTTGGACAAAGGTGCGTTTTGGTTTCTCCTGCGTTAGATGTTGCCTGGACCGTGCGATTGTCAAGCAATTGAACCCATCGAATTACCTACGGCCGTCAAGTAAACTATGGGTTGAGCACCGCTAACCATGGGTTAAACGCCACCATGCTCAGGGAATACGCGCCGGAACGATTTTCGCGGGTTTTGGGGTTCACCGCACAGCCATGTTTTTGTGTTAACGGAACCTTGGCTGGCTGCTTTTCCGATTGGCGGTAGCAGAGCATGGCAAAATCCACGGAAACTCCGGCACTACCAGCATTTGAGAAACCAATCGCGCGTGATCCCATCGCAAGATCCATCGTCGCGATTGTAGGGGCCTGTAGCCGTTTCCGATGGACCGTGCTTTCCTTGGCAACCATGCTGACCATTGCCTCGGGTTATTATACGGCTACCCATTTCGCCATAAACACGAATACGAACGAGTTTATTTCCGCAAAGCTACCATGGCGGCAAAATCTTATCGCGTCGGACAAGGCCTTCCCCCAGCGCGTCGATCAAATAGTGGTGGTCATCGATGGCGTGACGCCCGAGCTTGCCGAGGCGGCCGCCCAATCTCTGTCCGATCGATTGAACCGCCGCCCCGATCTCTACCGGTCGGTTCTACGCCCGGACGGCGGATCTTATTTCAATCAAATCGCGCTTCTGTTCCAACCGGTCGCCGATCTTCGGCGCACGGTCAAGGAACTTTCCCGTGCCCGCGCATTTTTGATGGCGCTCGCGTCCGATCCGAGCTTGCGCGGGATCGTGACCGCAATATCCTACATAAATCAAGGCGTCCGCGCGCAGGCCGGGACGCTCGACGATTTCGACCGCCCGATGGCCCTGCTTGGCGATGCCTTCGATGGCCTGCTCGCCGGGCGACCGGTGTTCTTCTCCTGGCGCGGTTTGGTGGCCGGGCAACCGGCCGACCCGCGTGAATTGCGCCGTTTCATCGAGGTCAAGCCGGTACTCGATTACGCGGCGTTAATGCCGGGGGAGAGGGCGTCCGATTTCATCCGGGGAACCGCGCGCAATCTTGGGCTGTCCCGCAAATTGGGGGTGACCGTCAGATTGACCGGACTTGTGCCGATGGCCGACGAGGAGTTCGCCAACATCGCGGATGGCGCCGGGCTCAACGCGGCGGGGACCGGTCTAACGGTTCTTTTGATTATTTGGCTCGCCTTGAGATCGGGCCGCATCGTTCTCGCGGTCGCCTTGAGCGTGATCGTGGGTCTCGCCGCCACGGCCGCCGTTGGGCTCATGATGGTTGGCGCGCTCAATTTGATTTCGGTCGCCTTCGCGGTGTTGTTCGTCGGCATAGGAACCGATTTCTGCATTCAGTTCAGCGTCCGCTACCGCGCCGAGCGCTATAAGGAGCCACGGCTCGACAAGGCCCTCGCGCAAGCGGCGGCCAGGGCCGGGCGGCCGTTGGCGCTTGCCGCGGCGGCGACCGCCGCCGGCTTCTACTCGTTTCTCCCGACCGATTACCGCGGCGTTGCGGAATTGGGCCTCATTGCCGGAACCGGCATGTTCATCGCGTTTTTCGCCGCGATCACGGTCTTGCCGGCCTTGCTTGCTCTTTTGCGCCCGCCGCCGGAACAGGAGCCGGTCGGCTATCAATTTTTGGCCCCCGCCGATCGATTCATGGCCAAGCACCGGTATGCGATCGTCATCGGGACATTGGTGGCGGCCTTGGCCGGAACGCCTTTGCTGCGCCACCTTCATTTCGATTTCAATCCGTTGGATTTGCGCAGCCCCAAAGTGGAATCCGTTGCAACCTTGTTGGATTTGATGAAGGATCCGAACACCGACACCAATACGATCGATGTTCTCGCTCCTTCTCTCGCCGAGGCGCCGCCGCTCATGGCGCGTTTGCGACAATTGCCGGAGGTCGCCCGGGTGACGAGCCTCGAGAGTTTCATTCCGCAAGATCAAGACGAAAAGCTCGCGATCATCGGGCCTCTTGCCAAGTCCTTGGCGCCCTTGCTCGATCCTGCCCGCGAGAAGGAGCCTCCGACCGACGCGGAAGACGTGGAGGCCATGGAGCGCGCTGCCGCCGCCTTCGCAACGACCGCAAGCGGTGTGACCGGCAAGGGCGCCGACGATGCTCGTCGCCTGGCTGGCCTGCTTCACAAAATGGCCGAGGCGCCGCCGCAGAAACGCGACGCGGCGCGCGAGGCCTTGATTCCGGGGCTGGATACGATGCTCGATTTGCTGCGGGCTTCGCTCACCGCCCGGAAGGTGACCGTCGCTTCCATTCCTCCCGATTTGGCGCGCAACTGGGTAAGCGCCGACGGCCGCGCCCGCATCGAGGTCGCTCCCTCAGGTGATCCGAACGATAACGCCAACCTCCTCCGGTTTGCGAAGGCGGTGCGCACCGTCGACCCCAACGCAATGGGCGAGCCCATCGCCGTTCAAGAATCCGGCAAGACGGTTGTCCGGGCATTCATCGAGGCGGGAATTTGGGCGCTGATCTCGATCAGCGTGCTTCTCTTCATTGTGCTGCGGCGGGTGACCGACGTGCTGTTGACTCTGGTTCCCTTGCTGCTTGCCGGCGCCGTCACGCTCGAAATCACAGTCCTGATCGACCTGCCGCTGAATTTTGCCAACATCATTGCGCTGCCGCTTCTGCTCGGTCTCGGGGTCGCCTTCAAGATTTATTTCGTCATGGCCTGGCGTGCGGGAACTACGAATCTTTTGCAATCGAGCCTCACCCGCGCGGTCTTTTTCAGTGCGATGACCACCGCGACCGCGTTCGGCAGTCTTTGGCTCTCCAAGCATCCGGGCACCTCCAGCATGGGCAAGCTGCTTGCATTGTCGCTGGTCTGCACATTGGCGGCGGCGGTTTTGTTCCAGCCGGCGCTGATGGGGCCGCCCAGAAAAGTCAATTTGTCGGGCGAGGATGCCTGAACGGCCCGCGCGGCGACATGTCTTGCGCGTGGCCCAAGCAACGTCACCGAGGCGGCAAGATCACGCCCACCATTTTTCTGGCGGAGCGATCCGTGGCGCCGATTGCTCGATTGAATGCGCCACCGAGAATAAGGTCTCTTCGTCAAACGCGCGGCCGATCACTTGCAGCCCCAAGGGCAAGCCCTCGGTGGAAATTCCGGCCGGAACCGAAATACCCGGCAGGCCTGCCATGTTCACGGTGACCGTGAAAATATCGTTGAGATACATTTCGACCGGATCGGCCGAGCCTTTCTCGCCGAGGCCGAAGGCGGCGGACGGCGTCGCCGGGGTCAAGATCGCATCGATGCCGCTTGCAAAAGCAGTTTCGAAATCGCGCTTAATCAGGGTTCTGATCTTTTGCGCCCTGACATAATAGGCGTCGTAGT
>JBOHJU010000132.1:0-7556 GCA_050728755.1 Methylocella sp. | reverse complement strand
GGCTCGACGATATCGGCTTGACCCTGCAAAAGGCCGCGAAAATTGAAGCTTTCGAGGCCAAGGCGGCGGCGGAACGCGGCTGGCTATGACCCCTTGAAAAAAGACATGGCGCCAGGCGGCGACCAATGCTACATAATGGGCTAGGACGGTCTCGACGGCTGTTCAAGAAAAGAAAACGTTTGCACCTCACTAATTGCAACGCTTGAGATGGAGGCAGAGGCTGACATGACCTGGACTACTCCCGTTATCACCGAGATATGCGTCGGCATGGAAGTGACGAGCTATCTTTCCGCCGAGATCTGACGGCCTCGGCACGCCACTTTCCTAAAATTTTATGATCGGCGCACGCCGTGCGCATTCTTGTCTTGGGTTCGGCGGCCGGCGGTGGCTTTCCGCAATGGAACTGTCTCTGCCCGGTTTGCCGGCTCGCCTGGAGCGGTGATCGCCGCGTCAAGCCGCGCAGCCAATCAAGTCTCGCCGTCAGTGCCGATGGCAAGCGCTGGCTGCTTTTGAACGCATCGCCGGATCTCCGCCAGCAAATCATCGCTTCGCCGTGCCTGCACCCGCGCGGGGCGAAGAGATGTTCGCCTATTGGGGCCGTCTTCGTCACCAATGCCGACGCCGATCATCTCGCCGGGCTTTTGACTCTCCGCGAGCAGCAGCCTTTCATGCTGTTTGGAAGCCGCGTAACCTTGGCGCAGACGGGCGCGGGCATGTTTGGCGTTTTAGACAAGGATCTCGTCGAGAGGCGGGTGGCCGAACTTGATGTCCCCGTGGATACCGGCCTTGGCATTTTTGTCACGCCGTTCGCGGTGCCGGGAAAAGTTCCTCTCTATCTTGAAGGCGAGAACGTCGCGGCCGGCGCCGAAAGCGAAGCGACCGTCGGGGTCGAGCTTAGCGACGGCGCCAAAAGTTTTTTCTACGTGCCAGGCTGCGCCGAGATCAACGAAGGCGTAATAAAGAGGCTCACCGGGGCAGGGCTCGTATTCTTCGACGGCACCACATTCACGAATAACGAGATGGTAAATCTCGGCTTGTCCAAGAAGACCGCCTGGCGCATGGGCCATGTAGCCATGAGCGGCGAAGGCGGCTCGCTCGAGCGGCTCGCGTCTTGCGCGATCGGCCGCAAGATTTATGTTCATATCAACAATACGAACCCGGTTCTGATTGAGGATTCACCGCAACGCGCAGCCGTCGAGCGTGCCGGTTGGGACGTCGCCTACGACGGCATGGAGATCTGCCTGTGAGCAGCCACAAGCCGGCATTGACCGGCGACGAGCTCGAAGCCCAGTTGCGCCAAATCGGGGCGGAGCGCTATCATAATCTGCACCGGTTTCACCGCCGCCTGCACAACGGCCAATGCACGTATGATGAAGTGCGGGCCTGGGCGCTCAACCGCTACTATTACCAGGCGATGATCCCGGTCAAGGATGCGACGATCCTGACCCGGATGTCAGATGTCCGGGACCGTCGGCGCTGGCGCAAGCGCATCGAGGATCATGACGGTCTGCGCGAAGGCGACGGCGGTATCGAGCGCTGGCTGAAGCTCACCGATAGCCTGGGCTTTTCGCGCGATTATGTGACCTCGACGCAAGGCATATTGCCGGGCACGCGTTTTGCCGTCGAGGCCTATGTCGAGTTCTGCCGCGCGCGGAGCTTGCTTGAGGCGATCGCGTCGTCCCTCACCGAGTTGTTTTCGCCTGCCATCATCGACGAGCGGGTCGCGGGCATGCTTGCCCATTATGATTTCGTCACCAAGGACACGCTCGCGTATTTTTCGCAACGCCCGGTGCAAGCCAAGCGCGATAGCGAATTCTCCCTCGATTATGTGAAAGAACATGCCGTGACCAGCGCCGGGCAGGACGCCGTCCTCGCCGCCCTCGAATTCAAATGCTCCGTGCTTTGGGCGCAGCTCGATGCCCTTTGGAGCGCTTATGTCGATCGTGCCGTCCCGCCTGGAACCTGGACGCCGGGATCCGAGGCCACCCATGGGCAAGCGGCATGACGAGAACAAGCCCCACAGTCATCGTGTGGAAACCGCGCCTGCCGCGCGGCGTGAGGTTGAAATATGACGAGACGCGGGGCGAATGGCTTCTGCTTGCGCCCGAACGCGTGATCAAGGCCGATGCCATCGCGGTCGAGATTTTGAAACGCTGCGACGGAACCGCCACCTTCGCGGCGATTGTTGATGATCTCGCTGGCCAATTTTCCGCCAACCGCGCAAGGGTCGAGGCGGATGTGCGAGCGTTGCTGGAAGAGCTCGCGGCCAAGCGGATGGTGGAGTTATGACCGCTTTGCCGGCAAGACTTAACTCGAAGGAAACAGTTGCCGCGCCGGTCGCGCTTCTCGCCGAGCTGACGCATCGCTGTCCGCTCGGCTGCCCCTATTGTTCCAATCCGCTCGCGCTCGACGCGCGGGCCGACGAACTCGACACCCTAGTCTGGAAGCGGGTTTTTTCGCAAGCCGCGGCCCTTGGCGTTCTGCACGCGCATCTATCCGGCGGCGAACCGGCGGCCCGGCACGATCTCGCCCTGATCGTAGCGCATTGCGCAAAGGCGGGCCTTTACACCAATCTCATCACCTCCGGGATCGGCCTCACGCGGGATCGTATCAAGGAACTCGCCGACGTTGGGCTCGACCACGCCCAGCTTTCGATTCAGGATTCCGACCCGCCATCGGCCGACGCAATTGCTGGCTACGAGGGCGCATTCGCGCGCAAGCAGGCGGTCGCGGAATGGATCACGCAAGCGGGCCTGCCGCTCACCGTGAATGCCGTGATCCACCGGGCCAATATCAGCCGCGCCGGAAAAATGGTCCGCCTCGCCGTCGCGCTCGGCGCCCGCCGGGTTGAAATCGCGCATACCCAATATTATGGCTGGGCAATGCTGAACCGTGCCGCGCTCATGCCTTCGCGGGCCGAGGCGGAAGCGGCGATCGCCGAAGTCGAAGCGCTCAAAAAGACCTATGCCGGGGTCATCGTCATCGACCATGTGATCCCCGATTATCACGCCCGTTATCCAAAAGCCTGCATGGGCGGGTGGGCCAAGCGCGGGCTAAATATTACCCCCTCGGGCAAAGCGCTGCCGTGCCACGCGGCGGAAACCATTCTAGATCTGGTGTTCTGGAATGTGCGCGATCGTTCAATCGAGGACATCTGGACAAATTCGCCCGCCTTCAATGCGTTCCGTGGGACGGATTGGATGGTCGAGCCTTGTCGCTCGTGCCCGCGCAAAACAATCGATTACGGCGGTTGCCGCTGCCAGGCGCTTGCGCTAACCGGCGACGCGCGGGAGGCGGACCCGGTTTGTCACCTTTCGCCGCATCATGATAAGGTCCTAAAAGCCGCTGTGCTCGCGGCGCAAGGCGAAGACGCGAGCGGCGCCCCCGCCTATAGCTACCGGCGGATGAAATTGCGCGAGCCGGCCGTGTAGCTCTTTTGCTTGCGCGATGCGACCGGATGAAGCCGTTCTCTGGTGGAAAAGCCGGTCAAACCTTGGAAATTTGGCAGCAACCGCCTATATTCACGGGGTTGCGGCGGCAAACGCCGCATTGCCGGGCGCAAGCGTCCGGCAGGAGACGCAACCGATGACGGACGCCGTGAAAGGTCCGGTCGACCTCCCCCAAGACCTGAACGCCACTTCGCTCGACGACAAATACGATCTGACGAAGCGGCGGATCTTCGTCTCCGGTCCGCAGGCGATCGTCCGGCTCCTGCTTATGCAAAAAGAGCTCGACCGGCGTAGTGGGCTCGCGACGGCAGGATTCATCTCTGGCTATCGCGGCTCGCCGCTCGGCGGCCTCGACCTGAATTTCCTCCGCGCCAAGCGCCCGCTCGATGCTGCCGGCATCCTGTTTCAGCCGGGCCTCAACGAGGATCTCGCCGCGACCGCCATATGGGGCGCGCAACAGGCCGAGATGCGCAGGGAGGGCAAGTACGACGGCGTCTTCGCGCTCTGGTACGGCAAAGGTCCGGGCGTCGATCGCAGCGGCGATGTCCTCCGCCACGCCAATCTCGCGGGCACCTCGAAATATGGCGGCGTGCTTGCCCTCATGGGCGACGATCACACCGCCGAGTCCTCGACAACGGCGCATCAATCTGAGTTTAACTTCGTCAATGTGATGATGCCGGTCCTGTCGCCGGCGGGCGTGCAGGAGATCGTCGATTATGGCCTCTACGGCTATGCGATGAGCCGGTTCACCGGCACCTGGGCCGGTCTCAAATGCTTGAAGGATACGGTTGAATCGACCGGCTCGATCGACGTCTCGCTCGATCGCGTGAGGCCCGCCGTTCCTGCCGGTTTTGTCATGCCGCCCGGCGGTCTCAATATTCGCGCGGACGACACGGTCCTCGAGCAAGAGAAGCGCCTGCAGAATTTTAAGCGCGACGCCATGCTGGCTTGGCTCCGCGCCAATCGCTTGAACAAAATCATCACGTCCGGCGGTTCCAGCGCGAAAATCGGCGTGATCACGGCAGGGAAATCCTATCTCGACGTGCGGCAGGCGATGGACGACCTCGGGATCGACGAGATCGCGGCGAACCGGCTCGGTTTGCGGCTGATGAAACTCGCCTGCACGTGGCCGATCGAGCCCGTGGGCCTTCGCGAGTTCGCGCGCGGGCTCGAATTGATTATCGTCGTCGAGGAAAAACGATCGCTGATCGAAGTCCAGCTGCGCGAGGAGCTTTACGGCTCGCCGAGCCAGCCGGTCTGCGTCGGCAAGAAGGACGAAGACGGGAACTGGCTGTTTCCGGTTACTGGCGCGCTCGACGCCAATGACATCGCGATTGCGATCGGCCGCCGCTTGTTGCATTTCGTCCCCGCCGAGGATCTCGAACAGCGGGTGCGCAAGCTGGAACGCATGCAGGGCGCGCTCGCCATGGCCGGGGAGGTTGCCACCCGCACCCCTTATTTCTGCTCCGGCTGCCCGCATAACACGTCGACAAAAGTACCTGATGGCATGCGTGCCTATGCCGGGATCGGCTGCCATTACATGGTCCAATGGATGGACCGTTCGACCGAAGGCTTCGCCCAGATGGGCGGCGAAGGGGCGAACTGGATCGGCGAGGCGCCGTTCTCGAAACGGGCGCATGTGTTTCAAAACCTCGGCGACGGCACCTACGATCATTCCGGCATCCTCGCGCTCCGCTTCGCCGTCGCCTCAGGCGTCAACATCACCTACAAGATTCTTTTCAACGACGCGGTGGCGATGACCGGCGGCCAGCGCCTTGAGGGCGGACTGACCGTCGAAATGATCGCGCGCCAGGTTGCCGCCGAAAACGTAAGGCGCATCGTCGTCGTCACCGACGAACCGGACAAATATCCGGCCGCCACACGATGGCCGGAGGGGCTCGCCATTAAGGACCGCCGCGAGCTCGGCGCCGTGCAGCGCGAGCTTGCCGCTACTCCCGGCGTGACCGTGCTCATTTACGATCAGACTTGCGCGGCGGAAAAACGCCGCCGCCGCAAGAAGGGAGAGATGCCGGACCCGGACCGGCGCGTGATTATCAACGAGCTTGTGTGCGAAGGCTGCGGCGATTGCGGGGTGAAATCCAATTGCGTCTCGGTTCAGCCGCTCGAAACCGAGTTCGGCCGCAAGCGAATGATCGACCAGTCGAGCTGCAACAAGGATTTTTCCTGCCTCGATGGCTTCTGCCCGGCCCTGGTTACGGTGCATGGCGCCCGCCCGAGGAAGGCCGAAATCAAGCAACAGGACGATTTTCCCGCCCTGCCGCGGCCCCGGGTCCGGGCAATCGGCGCCAAGCCCTGCGGGATTCTCGTGACCGGGGTGGGCGGCACCGGCGTCGTCACCATAGGCGCCATTTTGGGCATGGCGGCGCATCTCGAAGGCAAGGGCTGCGGCTCGATCGACATGGCAGGCCTCGCGCAAAAGGGCGGCGCCGTCTACAGCCATGTCAAGATCGGCGCCAGGCCCGGCGATATTCACGCGATTCGGGTGGCCGCCGGCGAAGCCGATCTGGTGCTCGGCTGCGATCTCGTCGTCTCCGGCACGACGAGGGTGCTCGCTGCCGTGCGCAAGGACGAGACTGGGGTTGTCGTGAACACCGCGGAAATTTTCCCCGGCGATTTCACCCATGATCCCGATTTTTCGCTCCACCCGGAGGACATCAAACGGGCGATACGCCAGGCCGCGGGGGAGCGCGTCAACTTTATTGACGCAACCGGCGTCGCAACCGCGCTGCTCGGCAATTCGATCGCCGCGAATATGTTTATGCTCGGCTACGCCTGGCAGAAAGGCCTCGTGCCGCTCGACGATGCGTCGCTCCTGCATGCCATCACCCTCAATGGGGAAGCCGTCGAGATGAATCAGGCGGCGTTTTTATGGGGCCGCCGCCAAGCTGCCAATTCCGCCGCGGTGGAAGCTATTGCCGCGCCTTTGCGCCGAAGCACCGCAACCCAACGGCAATCGCGATCCCTGGAGGAGTTGATTGAGAGGCGCGTTTCCTTCCTTACGGCGTATGAAGATAAAGCCTATGCGAAGCGCTATTTGGCTCTCGTGAAGCGTGTCGGCGAAGCCGAGCGGGCCAAGGTGCCGGGCAGGCATGATCTCGCCGAGGCCGCCGCGCGCTACTATTTCAAACTGCTCGCGGTCAAGGACGAATATGAAGTCGCACGCCTTTATAGCGACGGATCGTTCGCAAAGCAGATCAGCGCGTCGTTCGAGGGCGATCCGCGCCTCGAATTTCATCTCGCCCCGCCGTTTCTTGGCCGCAAGAACGAGCATGGCGAGGCCGTCAAATCCAGTTTCGGGCCCTGGATCATGCCGGCTTTCCGTTTGCTCGCCGCGCTGAAAGGGTTGCGCGGAACGTTTTTCGATGTGTTCGGCTATACAAATGAGCGCCGCATCGAGCGCAAGCTGATTACGGACTATGAAATCTTGATCGAGGAAATTTTGGCGAATCTAGCGCCGGACAATTATGCGATAGCGGTCGCGCTTGCCTCGATTCCGGAAAAAATCCGCGGCTACGGCCATGTTAAAACAAAGCATTTGAAGGCCGCCAAGGCGGAGGAACAGGATCTGCTAGAGCAGTTCCGCGCGGGACCGGCGCCGGTGAAACTCGCGGCGGAATGAGCGAGGGCTGGCGTCCGGCTTCCCCAACGCGGGAAAGGGTGCACCTCATCTTCGGCGCGCTGATACTTGTGACACTTCTGGCGTCGCTCGACCAAACGATCGTCTCGACCGCGCTGCCGACGATCGTTGGCGACCTCGGCGGGCTCGCGCATCTCTCCTGGGTCGTCACCGCATATTTGCTCGCGACGACGGCCGTCGGTCCGCTCTATGGGAAGTTCGGCGACCTCCACGGCCGCAAGATCGTATTGCAGGCCGCGATCTTGATCTTCTTGGCCGGCTCGGCGCTCTGCGGGATCAGCCAGAGCATGATCGAGCTCGTCGCGTTCCGTGCCGTCCAAGGGTTGGGCGGCGGCGGGCTGATGGTGACGGCGATGGCGGTCGTCGGCGATATCATCCCGCCGCGCGACCGCGGCCGCTACCAGGGCATCTTCGGCGCCGTCTTCGGCGTGTCCACGGTGATCGGGCCG
>JBOHJU010000131.1:0-7611 GCA_050728755.1 Methylocella sp. | reverse complement strand
TCTCGGTGCCGACCTCGCGCGCTACCCGCGTCACCTCGCCGGCGAAGGCGTTGAGCTGATCGACCATCGTGTTGATGGTTTCCTTGAGCTGCAGAATCTCTCCGCTCACGTTCACGGTGATCTTCTTCGACAAATCGCCGCCCGCAATCGCGGTTGCCACCTCGGCGATGTTGCGGACCTGCGCCGTCAGATTGCTGCCCATCAAGTTGACGTTGTCGGTCAAATCCTTCCACGTACCACCGACGCCGGGCACTGAAGCCTGGCCGCCAAGCTTGCCCTCGGTGCCGACCTCGCGCGCGACGCGCGTCACTTCCGCGGCGAACGCATTGAGCTGGTCGACCATCGTGTTGAGAGTTTCCTTGAGATCGAGAATCTCGCCTTTCACCTCAACCGTGATTTTGCGGGACAGGTCGCCCTCGGCAACCGCGGTGGCCACTTCCGCGATATTGCGCACCTGCGCGGTCAGGTTTGACGCCATGAAATTGACGCTGTCGGTGAGGTCCTTCCACGTGCCGGCGACGCCAAGCACATTGGCTTGGCCGCCGAGCCTTCCCTCGGTGCCGACCTCGCGCGCCACCCTCGTCACCTCGCCGGCGAAGGCGTTGAGCTGATCGACCATGGTGTTGATCGTGTTCTTCAGCTCAAGGATTTCGCCCCGCACGTCGACGGTGATCTTGCGCGAGAGATCGCCGCGGGCCACGGCAGTCGTCACCTCGGCGATATTGCGCACCTGGGCGGTCAAATTTGACGCCATGAAATTGACGCTGTCGGTGAGGTCCTTCCAAGTGCCCGCGACGCCGAGCACATTGGCTTGGCCGCCGAGCCTTCCCTCGGTGCCGACCTCGCGCGCCACCCGCGTCACCTCGCCGGCGAAGGCGTTGAGCTGATCGACCATCGTGTTGATGGTTTCCTTGAGCTGCAGAATCTCTCCGCTCACGTTCACGGTGATCTTCTTCGACAAATCGCCCCCCGCGATCGCGGTTGCCACCTCGGCGATGTTGCGGACCTGCGCCGTCAGATTGCTGCCCATCAAGTTGACGTTGTCGGTCAAATCCTTCCACGTGCCAGCCACGCCCGGAACCTGGGCCTCGCCGCCAAGCTTGCCCTCGGTGCCGACCTCGCGCGCCACGCGTGTGACTTCCGATGCGAAAGCATTGAGCTGGTCGACCATCGTGTTGATGGTGTTCTTGAGCTCCAAAATCTCGCCCCGCACGTCGACGGTGATCTTGCGCGACAAGTCGCCGCGGGCCACTGCGGTCGTCACCTGGGCGATATTGCGCACCTGGTCGGTAATATTGGCGCTCAAAGCATTCACAGAGTCGGTCAAGTCCTTCCAAGTGCCGGCGACTCCCGGGACGACCGCCTGGCCGCCCAGCCGGCCGTCGTTGCCAACCTCGCGCGCGACACGCGTCACCTCGGCGGCAAACGAGCGCAGCTGATCGACCATCGTGTTTATGGCTTCCTTGAGCTGCAGGATCTCTCCCCGCACGTCCACGGTGATCTTCTTGGAAAGGTCGCCGCTAGCGACCGCTATTGTCACCTCCGCAATGTTGCGGACTTGCGCCGTTAGGTTCGACGCCATCGAGTTCACGCTTTCGGTGAGTTCCCGCCACACGCCTGTAACCTCGCGCACCTGGGCTTGACCGCCGAGCTTACCCTCGGTGCCGACCTCGCGGGCGACCCGCGTCACCTCGGAGGTAAACACTTTCAAGTGCATGATCATGGTGTTGACGATGGCCGCCGAGCGCAGGAATTCGCCCTGGAGAGGACGCCCGTTTGTGTCGAGGCGCACGGACTGGGAAAGGTCCCCTTGGGCCACCGCCGCAATGGCTCGCGTGACCTCGGTTATCGGCCACAGGAGGTCATCGATCAGGGAGTTGACGGACGACTCCATTTCGCCCCAAGCGCCGTTGGTAAGCGCGAGCTTGATCCGTTGGCGGGTTAACCCCTCACGGCCCACCACCGTCTCGACCCGGTCGAGCTGATGCGCCATGCGCTCGTTTGCTGCCACGATCTCGTTAAACGTATCGGCGATTTTCCCCAGGAGGCCGTCGCTATCGCCAACGATCCGCACGGAAAAGTCGCCGTTTCGCATGGCCCGGAGGGCATGCAGCAAATCAACCAGTTCTGAGGTTGCTTCGGATGGTTCGCGGCTAGGGAACGCTGTGGAAGGGGCTTCCGCCCGCTCACTCGACGCGTTGGGCTCCATTTCCGGGACTCCGCGTGGCTCGGTACGAAAGTCTTCCGGCATGAAACGCCGAACGAATGCCCGAGTTCCCGGCACGGTTAAATTTTTTTATATCGAGTGGAACCAATCTTGGCTTTAATATGCACGCCCTTGTGGGAACTTGTCTCCTGACCGCCTCAAACACCGGGCGGCGGCTTGGCCTCCGCCATAGGCCTGCCTAAAGTGGCAGCGGCCGAGAGCTTGGCCCGCCAGCCGCCAACCACCCTCGACAGGGAGCAAAGGTTGTGACTCCGGCCTATATCGCTCCTAGCAGGGCCAGAATCACAACTATGACCAGCACGGTCCCAAGCAGACCTCCGGGCGCGTAGCCCCAGGAGGTGCTGTATGGCCATGTAGGCAATGCGCCGATCAGCAGCAGGATGAGGACGACGATTAGGATGGTGGAAAGCATTCCATTACTCCTTGGCTGTTTCCTGCCCCCTAATCGCCACGCGAATGCAAAGTTCCTTGCACGCAAAATTGTTTTGCAATTTGAACGTCAGCAGGCCGTCACAATGAAGCGCGGCGTTTACCCGTTGAACGGAGGACGAAGCGGCCCTCGGGTCTGCGGCAGGCGAGACAGGCAACGCGATTACTGCCTCGTCATCCACTAAGGGCTTTACTATCAATCAACTGATAGAGCGGGGTCTGAGGCGGTTGTAATCGCAGAACCATTCAGGCTAAGCGGCGCCGTCCTCTGCGGAGCTTTAGAAAGCGGTTGCAGAGGGTTTTCCGCGGCGCGCCGATTGGATGAAGCTCTCGGCATGACCGGTGGTATGTGGCGTAGAGGACCTCGTGTGTCTGCGCGGGATAAGTTTCGCTGCCAGGGCGCGACGCGGCGCAATTCCTGCCGACTCGAGCCGACGACACCCGGAAATCCAGCTGCAGCCAATGAGCTATCGACTTTGCCACTTCTGGCGTCGTTGGCGAGCGCCTCAAGGAAGCTGGACGCCCAATGGTGGACACTGTTGGCGCGCAGCACCGCCATCATCGCGTGCCAACGGTCCTTCCGTTCGTTGAGCGGCATCGCGAAGGCGCGGGCAAGGGCATCGGCGGTTGCTTCGATATCGTATGGGTTGATAATCAAAGCACTTTTGAGTTCTTCGGCGGCTCCCGCGAATTGCGACAAGACGAGCACACCGGGATTATCTGGCGCTTGCGCTGCCACATATTCCTTGGCAACTAAGTTCATGCCGTCGCGCAAAGGCGTAACAAGTCCGACGCGGGACATGCGATAAAGGCCGGCAAGCGCCGCTTGGCTCACCGGTTTGTTGATATAACGAAGCGGAGTCCAATCGACGTCGCCAAACTTGCCATTGATGCGGCCGACCTCTTGCGCCAGTTCGCGCTGCATGCGAAGGTATTCGGGAACCTCCGAGCGCGACTTTGGCGTGATCTGCAACATCGTCACGCGCGCCCGCGCCGCTTCAGGCGACCGGTCGAGGAACGTTGCGAAGGCTTTGACCCGGTGTTTTAGGCCCTTTGAATAGTCAAGCCGGTCGACTCCGACTATCAGGTCGCGGCTACCTAGATGTGTAAGCGCACGTTTACAGGTGCTGGTCTTTTCAGCCGCGCGGGCTTGTTGCGCGAATGCATCCGTATCAATGCCAATCGGGAAAGCGCCTGCCTGGAGCCAGCGGCCATCGACCTCGCACAAAGTGCCGCCTACGGTCAGCCCCGCGTTGGCGTTCACGATGCAATCGCGAAAATTGCCGGCGTCGGCCTGGGTCTGAAAACCGACGACATCATAGGCTCCAAAGGAGCGAAGGAGCCTTTGGTAATGCGGCAGGGCGCTCGCCACTGCCGTCCCCGGCCATGGGATATGAAGGAAAAAACCAATTCTGTTAGCGCACCCCAGTTGGCGCAGAAATCGGCCAAGGGGAATGAGATGATAATCGTGCACCCAGATAACGTCATCTCGGCGCAGCAACTTGTGGAGGTGGACGGCAAAATGTTCGTTCACCCGAAAATAGGCGGCGGCATTGGATTCCGACAGATCGGCTAGATCGAGGCGGTAGTGGCAAATCGGCCAAAGCGTCCGGTTGGCGAAGCCGCAATAATATTGTTCGGCATCGCGACGCGAGAGATCGCAGACCGCATAGGTGAGCGACCCAAAAGTCTTGCATTGCGGATCGGAGCCGGTCTCCTCGTAGGTCTTGCCTGACCAGCCGAACCAAAGGCCACCGCGTGCCTTGAGCACCGCGTCCATCGCGACGGCGAGGCCCCCTGCAACGGGCGCTGGCGCCGAAGATGGCAAAGCCACACGGTTCGACGCGACAACAAGCCTACCATCGTGTTTTCCGCAGCGGGTCTCGGACGACTTGAGAAGTTCAAGCTGAATCATGCGAAGTACCACCTTTGTCTGATCAAACCTTAAACGCACAAACGCCAAAAGAGTTGCAGTTTGATTCTAAGGTCACCGAGGCCAATTGTTCGCGTTCCCCAAACAAGACTTCCTTCTATTGACAACGGCAATGGCAACGTTACGGCTTATCCTCCTTGAAGTCTCGCCCGAAAGCGTAGATCGCAGAAAGCGGCCCGGCAGCGTTTGCGGGTAGAATCGGCACCCCCCGTTCATGCGCTGTCCCAAAACGGGCGGACCAAAATCATGCCTTCGGACGGTTTCAATGCATATTCTTCCAGGGCCCAGCCACGACATTAGACGAGAGAGCGCTATTCGCTTCGGATTCGCCACTCGGGTGTGCCTTGCGGTCGAAGAAAAGCGTTTGGCTAATGACCGCTTTTAGACTGTCAACGCCAAATGGCTTAGTAACGAGGAAAGCTGGCTCCGGTGGCGCGCCAGTCAGGAACCGTTCCGGGTAGTCGGTAATGACAACGACCGGCACCGAGAAATAGCGGAGGATCTCGTTTACTGCTTCGAGGCCCGAACTGCCGTCAGCGAGTTCTATATCGGTGAGGACGAGACCCGGCCGTGCTCGCCGGGCTGCTTTGACGGCGTCGCGGCGGGTACGCGCCACCTTGACCACTATGTGGCCAAGATCTTCTACCAAACTCTTCAAGTGGATCGCTATAAGAGGCTCGTCTTCGATAATCAGGACTTTGGTGCGAATCTGCTCGGCGATTTCCTTGCCGGCGGCATCGATCAATGCTGCTGCCTCTTGGGCCGTACACTCAAGCGTCGCGGCAACCTCGGAAGTTTCGAATCCTTCGAGCGCGCTGAGAAGAAAAGCGATGCGAGGCCGCAAAGTTATAGCCTCAAGACTGCGACGGGCGGCAAGTGCGTCGCTGGATAATTCGGCCTGGTCGACATGATCATTGATCGGGATCGAGCCCCAGATCTTTAGGAAAATGCGATAAAGCGCCGAGCGTCCAACCCCCGCTGCCGCGTAACCGGCGGGGTCATTGGCGATCGCCTCAAGCGCGGCGAGCACATAGGTGTCACCGCCGGGCTGACTTCCTGTCAAGGCCCGGGAAAACCGGCGCAAAAAGGGAATATGCGATGAGATGGTTTGAGATGAGATGGCCTGAGGGGAGGAGATCGCCTGGGAGGGGGAGACAGTCTGGGAGTTTGACATCAAAACACGCTCCTCGAGTAGACACTCCGATTCATTTGCTGATAACGCAGCGTCTCTGGTTAATTCCTTCCCCCCGGAAAAGTTCCGCATGCAGAACTTTAGCTGCTGCGTCCTTAGCGATTGCAGCTTCTGCAACGAGTGCTGCACGCTCGCGCTCCAGGCCTAGGCATGCAGCTATCGAGAATAACCGCGACAATATCATTGATTTGCCTAGGTGTTCGCGGGTGCCAAGGCTCCGCTTTTCCTTTGCCAAGGATTGGGCGCAGATCTTCGGGGACCCGCTTACGAAGCCAATAGATGCGGTTTTGGGACGCTTTCCAGGGACGTGCCATTGCACGGGCCATGTGGACCGCCATTATGTACCCAGCGCGGCGGCCTGAACCCTTGATTTTACATTAGTTTTGGAACCAAAACGCTTTGAGAGTGCTTGGTGCCCAGGAGAGGACTCGAACCTCCACGGCTTTTCACCACTGGTACCTGAAACCAGCGCGTCTACCAATTCCGCCACCAGGGCTTTTGTCCTGATACGGGCCGGTCCTCGGTTTTGTCAATACAAAGCAGCGCCCGGCCCGCGGGCCAGGACTTTTTGACAAACGACGACACTCCACCGCGGAATTAAGTACCCCCGGCGCTTTCTCGATTCCATTGCGTGCGAAACAAAGTTAAACCACGCACGAACGAAGCTTTGCATCTAGCACAAGCGGCAAGGGAGGACGAATCGGTGAAATCAGACGGGCTTGTGGCGGTATTCGGCGGTTCGGGATTTGTCGGCCGGCATGTGGTGCGCGCCTTGGCGGAGCGGGGCTGGCGGGTCAGGGTCGCGGTGCGCCGCCCTGATCTCGCGTTTCATTTGCAGCCGCTGGGCACGGTCGGGCAAATCCACGCCGTCCAGGCGAACGTGCGCTATCCTTTGTCTGTCGCCCATGCGCTGCGGGATGCGCAAGCGGCCGTCAATCTGGTTGGCATTTTGCGCGAGTCGGGCGCGCAACGATTCGCCGCGATTCACCATCTCGGCGCGCAAGCCGTCGCCAAGGCGGCGAAACACGCGGGCACGGAAGTTTTTGTGCAAATGTCGGCGATTGGAGCCGACCCTTCGGGTTCTTCCGTCTACGCGAAAACCAAGGCCTATGGCGAGGCGGCGGTGCGGCAAATCTTGCCAGATGCCATCATCATGCGGCCCTCGGTCGTGTTCGGGCCGGAGGATCAATTCTTCAATCGGTTTGCGGCGATGGCGCGGTTCATGCCGGCGCTCCCTTTGATCGGCGGCGGCGAAACCAAGCTTCAGCCGGTCTTCGCAGGCGATGTCGCGACGGCGATCGCTCTTGCCCTCGACGGCAAGGCCAAGCCAGGAACAATCTACGAACTGGGCGGACCGGAAATCGCGACGCTGCGGCGGATCATTACGTTCGTGCTGACGGTGACCGGACGCCGCCGCCGGCTCATTTCGATCTCTTTCGGGCGCGCGAGAACGCTCGCCTTCGTTACCGGAATTATCCGCAAATTGTCGCTCGGTCTTTTTCCGGAAATTCTTACGATCACCTCCGACCAGGTAAAACTCTTGCGCAGCGACAACATCGTCTCGCCGCAAGCGGAGGCCGAAGGGCGGACTCTTCGAGGCCTTGGCATCGCGCCCGAACACTTCGAGACTTTTGTGCCTAGCTATCTCTACCGTTACCGCAGAACCGGGCAATTCGCCGATACGAGCGCGGTCTGAGAAGCCACTCCTAGGGTTAAGACCTAATTAACCATGTTTTGATTCAAGGGCTTGGTCAACCGGTTTGGAGGCCAAGTCCATGGATGCGAATTTGTTTTGGTTCAACGACAGGCAATGGGCGAAAATTGTCCCGC
>JBOHJU010000130.1:0-7730 GCA_050728755.1 Methylocella sp. | reverse complement strand
CATCCATGGACTTGGCCTCCAAACCGGTTGACCAAGCCCTTGAATCAAAACATGGTTAATTAGGTCTTAACCCTAGATCAGCCCTTATATGCGACGGCAGCGCGCCGCAGCCGATCAAGGCGATGCCGGACCAATTCGCCGCCGTGAGCCGTTCGCCCAAGAATGCGGCGCCGGAGACAGCAACAAGAACAATCGACAGCTTGTCGACCGGCGCGACTTGGGAGGCATCGCCGAATTTTTTTGTGCACAAAAGTAGCAAACCCATGACGCCCCCGTCGCGATGCCAGGCAGAGCAAGAATAGCATAGGCGCGCATCGATATCGAGGCGAGCGGCTGATACTGTTTGGTGAGCGCGAGAATCGCGGCGAGGATGACGGCAATCATGACCGTGCGAAACAGAGTCGCGAGATCCGAATTGATGGTCGCGACTCCAATTTTCGCGAATATCGCGGTCAGGGCGGCAAAAATTGCCGACAGCAACGCCCAGAAAAGCAAGACGTCTTCAAGCTGCCCCGTTTTCAGGCGCCGCGAGCAAACCTGCCTGATGCTGGGTGACAAGGGCATCGATCACTTCGTCCAGCGCTTCGCCGGTCATCACCTTGTCGAGTTTGTAGAGAGTCAAATGGATCCGATGGTCGGTGAGCCGCCCTTGCGGAAAGTTATAGGTGCGAATGCGTTCGGAGCGATCGCCGGAACCGACCTTTGCACGCCGGTCCGCGGCGCGCTCCGCGTCGCGTTTTTGGCGCTGCGCGTCGTAGATCCGGGAACGCAAGAGGGTCATGGCGCGGGCGCGGTTCTTGTGCTGCGAACGCTCGTCCTGCACAAAGACGATGGTGCCCGTCGGCAAATGGGTGATGCGGACCGCGGATTCGGTCTTATTGACATGCTGGCCGCCGGCACCTTGCGCGCGCATCGTATCGATCTGCAGGTCCGCTTCATTGATATCGACATCGACTTCCTCGGCTTCGGGCAAGACCGCGACGGTTGCCGCCGAGGTATGAACGCGCCCTTGGGTCTCGGTCTCCGGCACGCGTTGCACCCGATGCACACCGGATTCGAATTTCAAACGCGCGAAAACGCCGCGTCCCGCGATCTCGGCTACGATTTCCTTGTAGCCTCCAGACGTTCCTTCGCTCGCCGACAAAATCTCGACGCGCCAGCCCTTCAATTCGGCGTAGCGATGATACATGCGGAAAAGGTCACCGGCGAAAAGTGCCGCCTCGTCGCCGCCGGTCCCGGCGCGAATTTCGAGAATGGCGTTTTTTTCATCCGCCGCGTCCTTTGGCAGAAGCGCGATCTTCAGCTCCTGTTGGAGATCAAAAAGCCGTGTGCGGACTGCCTTTAATTCTTCCTCGGCAAGGCCATGCAACTCGGCGCCGGCCGCGGGATCGTCGAGCAACGCTTCAAGTCCGGCGGCTTCCTCGGCTTGCCCGCGAAAATCCTGAATGGCCTTGGCAACATTCTCGATGCCGGCGAGTTCGCGCGACAACGCCACGATTGCTGCGGGCTCGAGCGCCCCGGCGAGGCGGGCCAGGATTTCGGCGTGACGGCGCAAGATGAGATCGAGCTGCTCTTGCCGCAAAATTGTCAACACCACGGTCTCTCGGGTTTGGCGCCAAAAATGCGTCGAAATGCAAACCGGACACTGCCGGCCATAGGCTCGTTTGCCATAAAGATCATGCGAACGCCTAGGCCTCAAAACAGATCCGAAAGCCACGGCCCCGGAACATCTTCGATGCACCACATTTAGACGATCCGGTGACGCCGCGGCCTGCCGGCAGCTTCCACGCCGGCGGAAACGCGAGCGAAACGCGCCAATGGTAAATACTGATCAATAATTTAGCGACGATTCTAGCAATAGGAAGTTTAGCATATTATCATTGATAATTGTCAACTTACTTTACGTCACATCCATATCGCTTTACTTGCTCGCGAATTAAGACATTTGCGAGGCGGTCCTGCGGCCGCCTCCGGGCAAAAGGAAGACGTAAATGGGAAAGGTTACTTCGATCCGGACGGCGAGGAAACAGACCGTCCGCTGCCAGGCCGGAATCCGAATCGAAAAACTGCTCGCCGGAGCGCGGCTCAAGTTAATCGAAACCGGGACCCACAACCGTCTCATTCATGCCCTGCGGAGGGCCAAGCGGGCGCGCGCGCTTGCCATCACCGGCAATGCATCAGATCAGGTCTTCGCCAATCTCGTTCGCGAGCACAAGCCGTTGCGGCTTCTCGCAGCCGAGGAAATCGCGGACGTACAGCGCGACACGGCGACCCCGGAAACGCCGCACCGGATCACCCCGGGCGCAAGCGACCGGAGCGGTCTGCAGACATCGCTCCTGCCCGGGCTTTTGCATAAGTGACTCCATGCCATGCGGCGCGAGGCGAAGGCCGCCGAGGAGGAGCGCAGCGTCAACATTCTCTTTCTCGCCCTTGGTTTCCTGCGCTGGTACGAGGACGAAGAATCCGGCACGCCGCGCGAGGCGCCGCTGATCCTGCTCCCAGTTTCCCTTGTTCGCGATGCCAAGCGCTCGACCTTCGATCTGACGCTTCGCGAGGACGCCATCGCCACCAATCAAGCCTTGCAAGAACGGCTGCGCGGCGATTTCGGCCTCGCCCTGCCCAATGTCGCGGACACCGAAGATTGGCGGCCATCGAGCTATTTCGATGCCGTCGCCAATGCGGTTGCCGCCAAGCGGCGATGGTCGATCGACGCCAATGCGATCGAACTTGGGTTTTATTCCTTCCCGAAGCTGGTGATGATGCGCGATCTTGAACCCGGCAATTGGCCGGACAATGCGCTGCTCGCGCATCCGCTCGTGCGCGGACTTCTTGGCGAGCGATTCGCGGCCGAGCCTCCGTTCCGACCGAAGAACGCCCGGCCAGAAGAAACATTAAGTCCCATTGATCACATTCATGTTGTCGACGCGGACTCCGCACAGACGCGTATCATCGAGGCTGTTCGCGCCGGATACAATCTCGCCGTTCAAGGCCCGCCTGGAACCGGCAAATGGCAGACGATCACGAATATTATCACGGCGGCCGTGCATGAGGGACAAACGGTTTTGTTCGTCGCCGGGAAAATGGCCGCCCTTAAAATTGTTTACGACCGGCTGGACAAGGCGGGCCTCGACGACATCTGCCTCGAACTCCACAGTCCTGCCGCCAACAAGCGGCGCGTTGCCGAAAAACTGGATCGGACGTTGCAAGCAGCAGCCGGCGCATCTGCGATGGACAGCACGGAAAGACAGTTGACCGCGGCGCGTGAGCGCCTGAACCGCGCCTCAAAACGCCTCCACGCCGAGATCGGGGATACCGCGATGGCACCGTATCGAGCGCTCTCGATCCAAATCGCGGCGGCGCGGCAGGGGCTTACACCCGATGCCCGCCTTGTTGTGGAGGCGGCGCTTTGGACAGGCAAGGAATTCGCCGAAAAAGTGCGGCTGATCGAGCGGCTCGCGGGCCTTACGGCAAGCGTTGGCGCGCTGAACAGCCACATCTATGCCGGCGTGCGGCGGCAAAGCGCCTTGCAACCCGCGGATGTCCAGCGCCAAATTCCTAAGCTGCAAGCGCTCGCCGGCAAAGCGGCGGCGCTTGTCGCCTATGCAACCATGGTGGCGAATTATTTCGGTCTTCCCCCCGATCCAACCTTGGCCGGTGTCAAGACTCTGATTTCGATCTTCCGCGCCATCTCGCATTTGCCGCCGGGAGCCGGAAACATCGCCGCCAAGATCGCCACTTTCCCATCGCCGCGCCGCACCGTCGCCGCGCTTGGCGCGAAATGGCTAGAACAGCAAGCGCCCTATCTCCACACTTTCCATCCGGCGGCCTGGGCCGGTCTCGTTGCCGAGCTTCGCGCGCCGCTCGCCCAAGGCGCGGCGTTCTGGCTCGCCCGGGCGGGCAAAGCCAACCGGAAAGCGGCGGGTTCGCTCGCGAGCCTGTTGTCGGTGCCGTTGCCGAAGCGGCCGGCCGAGCGGCTGGCGCTTCTTGACGCAGTCCTCGCGAGCCAGGCGTTGCGCCGCAAATTTGCTGCCGAGGCGGGGTTCCTGGCAAGTCTTCTGGGGGACGTCTGGCAAGACAAAAGGACGGTTTTCCGCCTGATCCACGAGGTTGCCAGGACAGCCGGGGAGCTGGCCGCCTTCGATCCGCATCTCGACGCCGAACGCGTCGTCGGCATGGCCCGCGATGTCACCGCCGAGGCACATGGCGACCACCTCGAAACCGGCCTCAATGAGGTGGTCAATGCCTTCGCCGATACGATAAAATTTTTCGACCTCGACCTTGCGGCGGTTTTTCAAACCGATTCCATCGCAGCGATCAACCTCAATCGTTTGAGCGAGTGGGCCGCGGGGTGGGCCGCGAGCCACGTTCGATTCGAGGAATGGGCAAGGCTCGTCAACGCCGATCGGAAAATGCGCGCCGCCGGACCTGCCTGGATCGCCAGCGCTCTTGCCTCGGGAGAGCTCGACCCCAACAATGCCGAGATGGAACTCGAAGCCGCTTTTGCCGAAGCCTGCTGGAAGAAGGCGATCGCGGCCGACCTCGAACTCGCCGCCTTTGACGGCGACCGGCGCGGCGAGCTTGTCGCGCAGTTCGCCGAGATCGAGAAATGGTCGCGCGCGGCCGCCGTGGGCAGCATTCGGGCGCGGCATCACGCGGCGCTCCCGCGCGGCGCCCAAGGCGAAATGGGCGTGATACGCGGCGAAATCGGCCGCAAGCACGCTCACATGCCGTTGCGCAAGCTGATGCAGGCGGCGGGCGGAACGATCCAGAAAATCAAGCCGGTTTTTCTGATGAGCCCGGTCTCGGTCGCGCAATTCCTGCCGCCGGGTTCGGTTCGTTTCGATCTCCTCGTCATCGACGAGGCAAGCCACCTGCGCCCGGAGGACGCCTTGGGTCTTGTCGCGCGCTGCCGCCGGATCGTTGCCGTGGGCGACAAGACACAGCCGCCGCCGGCGAGCTTTTCCGGCCGGATGATCACCGATGAAGCCGCTTCCGGAGATGGAAAGGTGAGCACGATCCAGCATCGCGAGAGTGCCGGGCAAACTACCGGTCTCGAAAGCATTCTCTCCTTGTGCGAAGCGCGCGGCCTCGAATGCCGGATGCTGCGATGGCACTGACCAGCCGCGGCCTCCGGCCCCGATAGAAGTCTGCAACACGCCCATGATCAGGGCGGCGAGCGGACCATTTGAGTCAAGAGGATTTAGCGCTAGTGTTTTATGCGCGCTCCTCTCCGTCGTTCTATTCGTGGGCGCGGCGTTTGCACGCCACGCATAGGGAATCACGACCTGACAAGTAGCCGTGGAGCCAGAAAGCGTGGCCGTGGCCTAATCCGTTTCGGAACGACATCGACGTCGCCGCTCGCGCGCCACTCAGCCATTGTTTATGGTGGATACAATGTGTATGAAAAGCCGCTCACATAAGAGCCTGTTTCAAAAGCCTGCACGGACCGAAGCCCTCATGCCGAGGAGGCGCCGAAGGCGCCGTCTCGAAGCATGAGGCGCTTTAGAGGCCGTCCCCATTCTCCGAGACAGCCCTATGGCCTCCTCGGGATTGAGGGGCGGCTTTTGAAACAAGCTGCAAGGCTGCGTCCGGTGCCAGGCCCTCGCCTCGTTACCCACGAAAAGCGCGGCGATGACGCGGAGAAGTCTTTGCGCCCCTTGGCCCTTGCGGATTTCACCGGTCAGGAGGCAACGCGCAAAAATCTGAAGGTCTTCATCGAGGCGGCAAAAGCGCGGCGCGAAGCGCTTGACCATGTGCTCTTTGTTGGGCCGCCAGGACTCGGCAAGACAACGCTTGCCCAGATCGTCGCCCGCGAGCTCGGCGTGACTTTCCATTCGACCTCTGGGCCGGTCATCGCCAAGGCCGGTGATCTCGCGGCGCAGCTCACCGGGCTCGAAGAACGCGATGTGCTCTTCATCGACGAAATTCATCGGCTCAATCCGGCGATCGAGGAAATCCTCTATCCGGCGATGGAGGATTATGAACTCGATCTCATGATCGGCGAGGGGCCGGGCGCCCGCTCGGTAAAACTCCCCCTCAAGCGGTTCACCCTGGTTGGGGCAACGACCCGCGCCGGTCTTTTGACGACGCCGCTGCGCGACCGGTTCGGCATTCCGCTGCGACTCGAGTTCTACACGGTCGAGGAACTGGAACGAATCGTGCGGCGCAACGCGCGGGTGCTTGCGATCGCCATCTCCGATGACGGTGCCAATGAAATCGCCAGGCGCGCGCGCGGCACGCCACGCATAGCGGGGCGGTTGCTGCGCCGGGTCCGCGATTTCGCAGCCGTCGGCAACGAGCTGGAAATCACCCGTGGCGTCGCCGACAAGGCGCTGCGTCTCCTCGACGTCGATGCGATTGGGCTCGATACGATGGACCGCCGCTATCTTGAGACGATCGCCATCTCGTTCGGCGGCGGCCCGGCCGGGATCGAGACGATCGCCGCCGCGCTGTCCGAGCCGCGCGACGGGATCGAGGACATTATCGAACCCTTCCTTATCCAGCGCGGCTTCGTGCAACGTACTCCGCGCGGCCGGGTGCTGACTCAGCACGCCTTCCGCCATCTTGGTCTCCCCGAACCCGCAGGGGAGAGGCCGCAACTGCAGCTTTTTGCGGAGGAAGACGGCGAATCGCAGGGCTATTGATACTGCACTGTCCACGTCAAAACGCGGAGATCCATGGCTGAGATGACGCGAAAATTGGCAGCGCCCGAAGCGCGGGAATTCGCTCAATTCTGGGAACCTTTGCCGCGCGAAACTCCGCACCGCACCCGCGAATTGTCGGCGAAGACACGGATCGGCGCCGGGGCCGGTCAGAGCCTCGGTCATTCGCGAGCCCGGCGGCCAGCCATCAAGGTTCAAATCCCAATCGAAGCTTTTTGCTTATTCCGGCGAACCGGGATTAACATAAACGAGCCGCGTAGAAATATTGCGCGGGCGCGGGCACGCCGCTATAAGCCCCATGGCGTCTGCACGGAGACGGACGCCACGTTAGAGCATGTCCCGAAAAAGTTGCTCGACTTTTTCGATTCTGACATGCTCCAACTCTTTGATTTTGAGCTGCGTCCTTATCGATCAAATGATTCCATTTAATCGGGACGCGCTCTAGCGTCGCAATCGCAAGGACATCAAAATGGCCGGGACGAGAACTCTACATGCGACGGTTCGCGAAGGGACAGGCAAGGGGGCCGCCCGCGGCGTGCGCCGCGACGGCCGAATTCCAGGCGTGATTTACGGGGGCGGTGAAGCCGCCGAGCCGGTCTCGCTCGATTATCGCGAACTAAACAAGTTGATCTACGCCGGGCATTTCCTGACAACGATCTTCGAGCTCGATGTGGGCGGCGTCACGCAACGCGTCATTCCGCGCGATTATCAGCTCGATACAATCAAGGATCAGCCGCTGCATGTTGATTTCCTCCGCCTGAAGCCGGGGGCGAGCCTGCGTGTCGAGGTTCCGGTGCATTTCATCAATCGGGATATCTGTCCCGGCATCAAAAAGGGCGGCAGCTTGAACATCGTGCGTCACGCGATCGAAATGCGGGTTCCGGCGGATGCCATTCCCGAGGCAGTCGTCGCCGATCTCGCGTCCTTGCAAATCAACGACTCGGTGCACATTGACGCGGTTCCCCTGCCGGAAGGTTGCAAGCTGACCCAGCGCGAGCGCGATTTCACGATCGCGACGATCGCGCCTCCGCTTGTTGCCGCGGAAGAGCCAGCGGCAACGGCCCCGGC
>JBOHJU010000129.1:0-7733 GCA_050728755.1 Methylocella sp. | reverse complement strand
GAAACGGGCCGGGCTGGGTTGGCACGACGAGCACGCCCCCTGCCGAAAGGTCGCCATCTGCTTGGTCCAATAAATTTTCGTCCGCCGGCGTGAATATGCCGAGAAGATTGACGAGCTGCGGGTCGACAAGCCTATGAACCCAAAACGATTCATGACGTTTCTCCTAATCATTAAACCTATGCATGGCCTTATATCAGATCTCCAAGAGATAAGATAGGGGTAATAAGTTTAGGTTCGGATTATTCTTCCACCACTTCGCGTCGCATCAGCATCATTTGATATTTATCTCAGATCAAAAATAAATATTGACATTCACCATACATCAGAACAATCAATTAGGAAGACAGGAACAATGCGGATTCGACTTTAGGAAAGCTCGTCGCCATAAGGTTATGGCGACGAGCTTTAAGGTTATGAATGCTGGGCGGCAAAGAATTCGTTGGCGGCGGGCAAGAGGCGCCGGTCATCGCGCTGTACGCCCGCGGCAAGGAAGCCTTCCTGCGCGAGTTTTCGAAACTCGAGCACGGGTTGCCTGACCCCGCCACTTGCCGCGGCCGGATGTTAACGCGAAAGCGGCAAATCCCTCATATGAAAATTCTCCTGAGCCTGCTTGGAGGCGGCGAGCGTGCCAGCTTTTTGCGCAAACTGTGGCAAATGTGCATCGGGCGGCGAGAGAAGCGGGTGCGGAATCGCGAGAGATATTGCAAAAAAAATTTTGCGGCGCACGCTGCACGGCGACTGACTGCTCTTCTGGGAGAAATGCAAATGCCTCGTCCGCCAAAATCCATCCTCATGCCAGCCCTCTGCGCCGGCACGTTCCTCGGCCTCTCCGCCGGGTTGGCCCACGCCGCGGAACCCGCCCCGACGCCGCCGCCCGCCAATTGGTGGGACACCTTCACTATCGGGGGCACGGTAGAGGCCGGCGTTACTTTAAATGGGGCCAATCCCGGCGACGGATTGAATTTCGGGCATTTGTTCACCGACAAGGCCAATACGCCGCTGCTCAATCAGATTCTGTTGACCGCGCAGCGGCCGCTCGATCCGAAGGCGACCGGCTACGATTTGGGCTTCAAGCTGCAAGTGATGTACGGGTCGGACGCGCGCTACGTGCATTATCTCGGCGAGGGAGATTATTGGATCAATGAGCTGAACCAAATCACGCCCATCGAGGCCTGGGGAGTCGTGCACACTCCTTGGCTGTTTTCGGGCGGCATCGATGTTAAGGCCGGTCAATTTGTTACCTTGGAAGGCGCCGAGGTTATCGACCCGACCGGCGATTACCTCTATTCGCATTCCTACATCTTCAATTTCGGCATCCCGTTCGATCACACCGGCATCATGACGATCTCGCATGTCGATCCACTTCTCGATATTTATGCCGGCATCACAACCGGCGTGAACACGACCTTCGGAGGCGACAACAATGCCCATCCGTCGTTCCACGGCGGCATCGGGCTGAACCTCTTGGGCGGCAATCTCACGATCCTCGCCACCACTCATATCGGGCCAGTGGATGCCGATACCAACGGGACCAACAACACTATAGATAACTTCACGGCGTGCGGCTGCAATCCGAACAATACCCTGCGCTTTCTCAACGACATCACTGCCACATGGAAGATCAACGACTCCTGGACCCTCATGACCGATCTCAACTACATTCACGACGATGGTACATTCACTAATGCCAGTGGTTTTGGAACCTTCCATCCGAACGGCTATGGCATCGCGCAATACGCGATCTACACCGTCAACGAATGGTTGAAGGCCGTTGGACGCGTCGAGGTTTGGCGCGACAACAACAACTTCTTTGTTGCAGCTTTCCCTGGCAATTTCGACTTCGTCAACGCCGAGCACGGCTTCCTCAACACGTCGATCGCAGGTGGTCCGTTGGGGGCGGGAACCACCTATTTCGAGATCACCGGCGGCCTCAACATCGCGCCAACGCTACCAAAGGATACGCCCTTGATCCAATCAATCACCTTCCGGCCGGAAGTTCGCTACGACGCGTCCCTGAATGACACGACGCCCTTCGACGGTGTGAACGTCCCTGGTGGCCGGGGCTTTCCTGGTTTCGGGGCCGGCGCCAAGGGCGAGCAATTCACCTTCGGCGGAGACATCATCGCGAAATTCTAGAGCCTGCCCTGAAAAAGTTGCTCGACTTTCTCGTTTCCGGCATGGCCCAACCTTTTAAGATTGAGCGGCGTCCCGGTCAGATAGCCCCATTGATCGGGACCCGCTCCAACGTATTTCGCCGTTATCATGCTAACGCGGTCAATCCGTTCGGCTGCTGCATGACTTCGATCGCCAGCGTAGCCCAATAATTCACGCCAAAAAGCAGCGCCGATGTTTTCTGCGTCAGACCAGGCACGCAATCATCTGCGCCTTGCTCGCCGCATCAACGCGTCATCCGCTCAATAGGTGATCTTCATAATCTCGATTCGCTCGACGCCTTTCGGTGTCCCCACCTCGACGCTATCGCCTTTGGCCGCTTTCAAAAGCGCTTTGGCGACCGGGGAGATCCAGCTGACCTCGTTGAATTCCGAGCGTGCTTCGTCGATGCCTACGATCCGGACAGTCTTTTCTGCATCCCGCGCGTTACGATAAACGACTGTCGCGCCGAAATAAACACGATCCCGGTTCTGTTGCCGCGCTGGATCGACAACTTCAACGATTTCCATTCTTTTGCGGAGATACCGCATTCTCCTGTCGATTTCGCGCAGGCGCCGCTTGCCGTAAATATAGTCGCCGTTTTCCGACCGGTCGCCGTTGCCCGCCGCCCAGGTCACCGTCTCGACGGTTTTGGGACGCTCGATTTTTTGCAGTTGGGCAAACTCGTCCTGGAGCCGTCGAAGGCCCGCGAGCGTAATATAATTCTTGGCCGCGGCTGGAAGCACCGGGATTTCGTTGCCGAAATCTTCTTCCGCCTCGGATTCCTTGGTGAAAGCTTTGCTCATGGCGCCCATCGAATATATGGGGCCGCGGCAATCTCGGCCATAACAAGCCGGTTAATGATCGGCTAGAGCGAATGCTGAGATTGTGGCGCGCAGGGGTGCAACCATTTCTGCGGCGGCCGCGGCCGGCGGCGCGGCCGCTTGCGGTCTAACCGGGGCAGGGGCCGCGACGGAATTTTGCGGCGGCTTGCCATTGGCGTCGCGCGGCTTGGCGATCACCGCCGAGGCTTCATTGCGCCTTGGCGGCAAGGGAACCTCGGCCGGCTGCGGCACCGCTGCTTCGGTAGGGGGAAGCGAAGGCGTTTCGGCTTTCGCTTCGGCTGGCTTTCCGCCCCATAGCCGGGCGAACAAGGACGAGTCTTGCGGCTTCGAGAGCTCGGGAGCCGCGGTGGCCACTGTTACGAGTTCAACCGGCTTGCGGCTCGGGCCTTGAACGGAATTGGCGGCCGTTTTGACCGCGGCCCTCTTGGCGGCCATCTTCCTGGCCTTCTTTGACTTGCCGTCGTCGAGGGCAATATCGATGGGGCCTTTCGTCAGCGCCTCCGGGCGGCTGGCATAGCTTGCAAGCGAAGCAAATTCGGGATTCTGGCCGCCATCGGCATAGATGGTGTGGACGGGACGCACGCCATGCGCGGCGAGTTCGGCGATTTTAGCTTCGTCGCGCTTCTGCTTGGCGGCGACTTCGGCTTGCGTTTCAGCGTTGCGTTTCAGCAGCGGGCAGGGGCCCGTTGCATCGAATTGCGACCCGCCGGCGGGAGCCGCATTGAAAATATAATGCTTGTTGCAGACGCCGACGGCCACATCCTGTTTGGTCACTTCGAAATTGTCGGAACCTTCCTTCAGTTGGTTCCAAAAGCCGATATTCGGATCGAGCCTGTATTTGGCGAGATTTTCTGCGGTCATGCGGAACGGATAGGACTGCATCTGGATGGCGCGCTGGCCGCCGGCGAACGCCTCGCGGGCGATCGCATAGATCTCGGCGATCTGGGCGTCGGTCATCGAAAAGCAGCCGGCCGAGGAACAAACGCCATGCACCATGATCGAGCCGCCTGTGTGTCCCATGGCGCGATCGTAGGCATTGGGATAGCCGACATCGAAAGAAAGGTAATAGGCGGACTTCGGATTCATCCGTGCCGGGGTGATCGAATAGAAACCTTCCGGCACCTGCCGGTCGCCCTCTCTTACCTTGGGTCCGAGCTGTCCCGACCAGCGGCACATCGGGAAGGATTTCAAATAAGCGTAGTGTCCATCCGCTTTCATCTTCCAGATTTCGAGTTCCGCCTCTTTTTTATAAGTGCGAATCAGGACAGGAGAATCTTTCGACGACCCGATCGCCGTCATCTCGGCGAGCGTCTTAGGCGGGAGCGGCGCAGCCGAACGGGCGGTTACGGGCGAGAAGGTGGATTCCTCGCAGCCGGCCAAAAACCCGCTTGCCGAGGCAATCAGGGAAAAGGCAATTAGCCGCTTTGCGAAAGGGTTGCCCATCATTGTTTAATTTGCCCACCGCACCAAATGGTCTTGCCGGTATAGCCGAGTAGCTTATCAGCCGGAATCCTTGTGCAAAGGTTACCAGAACCTTGATCCAGAACGGCGACATTCTAAAGCTCGGTTAATGGCTAAAAAAAGATGTAAAGCCGGCGAACACAAGGTTTGGCGCGGAACTTCCCGCCGCCGCTCCTGGCTCGGAGCGTGTTTCGAAAGCCTCGCCGTCGTCCTGAGCGGCTGACTGTCGTGTCAAGGCAGTTCTGGTGGCGATTAGGGTGCCGTCTGGCTTTGGCCGCGTCTCGGCCAAGCGCTTGTGCGCTGGCGCTGGCGCGGCTTGCGGCCTCGACCCCTCCAACCGGTGTAGACCTGGCTTCCATCAGCTCTAAGGTTTGGCATGAGCATGCCCCTCATCGACGTCACGCCACGGTCTTTTGTCGCGCAGCACGGCATTGAGCGGAGGGAAGGCTCGTTTCGAGACGGAGCCGAGCCGAAGCTCGCTCCGTCGTGAGAGCCTGACTGGAGAGTTGGTCAAAAGCTTGCGCGCCACCGCGATGATGGCGGCAAGTTTCGGCTTGCCGGCGGCGATGAGGCGGCATGTGAAGGCCTGCAGCGCCGGATTGTAACGCGCCGCGGCGAGAGCGCCCATGAACAGCGCCACCCGCACGCAAGCTCTCCACGGGAGGAGGAGACAATCGTTCCCGAGTTTTACAATCAGGTCGGGCCAGGATGGATGGCTATGCGGCGGACGAGAATCATCGCAAAGTCCTTGCGATGATCATTGGAATTTTCTATGCCGCGAGCGCGACTAAAGTGGTCTACCTCGCCGTCGAGTGGCTTCACGATAAAGTTGCGGACGCAGGGTCCAAATCCTGAACTATCAAAATGAATTTTTCACCGTTTGGCGCGAACTCGATGACAAGATGCTTTAAGACGGCTGGGAACCTGCGAAACTGTGTAAAATGATGGATCCGTCACGTATCGAGACGCTGACCGATCTTCGGATCGAGATCGATCGCATTGATGCGGCGCTACACCTTCTTTTGATGGAGCGCGGAAAAATCATCCACCGGCTGATCGAAGCGAAGGCGCGGCAAGGTGGCCCGGCGTTCCGGCCCGGCCGCGAGGCCGGTATGATGCGCGGCCTCGCATCCCGCCACCACGGCCTGCTGCCGCTCGATACCGTCGAAGGCATTTGGCGGATCATCATCTCGACTTTTACCTTTATCCAGTCGAACTACAGCGTCCATGCCGACATTTCCGGCGGCGACGCCGCGATGCGCGATTGCTGCCGGTTCCATTTCGGCTTCACCGTTCCCTATGTGACGCATCATGGCGCCGCGCTTGTCATCGAGGCGGTGGCGCGATCTTGCGGCGATCTCGGCATGGTACGGGCGGAAAGCGATGGCCCGGGCGTTCCTTGGTGGCGCGGACTCGTCAAGCCTGAAGCGCCCAAGATCATCGCCAGGCTGCCTTTCGTCGAGCGCCCGGACCACCCGGCCGGAATGCCGTTGTTCGTCCTCGCCCAGCCGCTCGCCGATGCGGCAGCGCGTGATGTCGTTCTCTACGCTGTGACGATCGCCGGCGCGGGGGACCATTCTGCTCTGGCTTCCGGCGCGCGGGGGCTTCAGATACTCTCCCAATTCAAGGATGGGTCCGGGCTTTCCTTGATGATCGCGACGGAGGCCGGGCTTGACGATTTGCGCGAAACTCTGATTCGCGCCGGCGCGGCCGGAGCACAAATCGCCGAAATCGGCAGCCACGCGGCGCGCTTCGACTTGAGCGGGGTCCAAAACCTGGCGGCGCAATGATTTTGTTCCGGAGTTTGCTTATATGACAAAAATTGCCCTGTCCGGGGCCGAAGCAAGGCCGCGCCCGCGCGCTTCTATTTCCCGCATTGACCCTTATGTTCCAGGCGTTAGCACCGCGCCGGGCGCTGCCAAAATATTCAAGCTTTCGGCGAATGAGACGCCGCTCGGGCCATCGCCGCGCGCGCGGGAAGCTTTTCGCGCCTTTGCCGATCATCTCCAGGATTATCCGGACGGCGCCGCCACGGCCTTGCGCGAGGCGCTTGCCGTGAAACACGGCCTCGATCCGGCCGGAATCGTTTGCGGCACGGGCTCGGATGACATCCTTCACCTGCTCGCCGCCGCCTACATCGGTCAGGGCGACGAAGGCATTTTCACTCAGCATGGTTTTCTCGTCTACCGAATCGCCATTCTTGCGGCGGGCGGCGTTCCAATCGTCGCGGCGGAAAAAAATTTGACCGCCGATACGGATTGTATCCTCGCCAAGGTTGGGCCAAGGACCAAAATGGTCTTTCTCGCCAATCCAAACAATCCGACCGGCACCTACCTGCCCTTTGCCGAAGTCAAGCGGCTCGCCCAAATCCTGCCAGCCCATGTCCTTCTGGTTCTCGATGCGGCCTATGCCGAATATGTGAACCGCCCCGATTATGCGTCCGGCCTCGAGCTTGTCTCGAACAGCGAAAATGTCGTGATGACGCGCACTTTCTCGAAGATTTACGGACTTGCCGGGATAAGGCTCGGCTGGTGTTATGCGCCGCCTGATGTGTGCGGCGCGCTCAATCGCATTCGCGGGCCTTTCAACACCAATGGCGCGGCCATCGCGGCCGGGGTCGCGGCGCTGGAGGACAGCGGCCATATCGGCAAGGCCGTCGCCCATAACGAGACTTGGCTTGCCTGGCTCGCCCGGGAAATTTCCGCGCTTGGGATCAAGGTCACGCCGAGCGTTTGCAACTTTTTGCTTTTGCATTTCGACGGCGAGACGCAAGCGCGGGCAGCAGACCGCTTCCTCTTGGACCGGGGATTGATCCTGCGACCTGTCGGCGTCTACGGGCTGCCGCATTGCCTGCGGCTCACGGTCGGCACGGAGGAAGCGAACCGTCTCGTTGCCGCGGCCCTCAAGGACTTCGTCAAGCTCGAAGGCTCCGCGCGTGCCTGACAGTCTCGGGGCTCGCTTGAGCGAGCCTCTGTTCCAACGCCTTGCCCTCATCGGCATGGGCCTGATCGGCTCTTCCCTGGCGCGGGTCTGCCGGCGCAAGGGGCTTACGCGCGAGATCATTGCCACGGACGCTTCCGCCGCCGTCCGCGCAAGAGTGGCCGGACTCGCGCTCGCCGATCACCTCGTGGAGACGGCGGCCGCCGCGGTCGAGGCGGCCGATCTCGTCATTCTCTGCGCTCCCGTGGGCGTCATGGGCGCGATCGCACGGGAAATCGGGCCGCGCCTTTTGCCCGGCGCGATCGTGTCCGATGTTGGATCGGTCAAGGCCTCGAT
>JBOHJU010000128.1:0-7788 GCA_050728755.1 Methylocella sp. | reverse complement strand
GGCATGGATCTTTAAGGGCGCGAGAGACCGCGATCACGCTTCATCATGGCAGGGATGGCGAGCCAGCGATTCGTCTGATGCAAAAGGGCGCGAAAGGAGTTCTGAATGACTAAAGGCCGGAAGTTCAAGACAGTCATCATCGCAGCCTTGGTGGGGCTCGCGTGGATGGCCAGCAAAGCGGATGCCGCGCAGTGCGGCAACACGGCGGCCGGCTTCGAGGCGTGGAAGAAGCAGTTCGCCGCTGAAGCGAGGGGAAGGGGCGTCAGCGCCTCCGCGATCGCAGCCCTCTCGGCGACGAACTATGCGAGGGCGACCATCGCGGCTGACCGGAGCCAGAGGAGCTTCCATTATTCGCTTGGTCAGTTTCTCGCCAAGCGTGGCGGCTCGGTCATCGCGTCGCGCGGGCGCGCGCTCAAGCAATCCAATGCGGCACTCTTCGCGTCCATCCAGCAACGCTTCGGTGTCCCGCCGGGGCCGCTCATAGCCATTTGGGGAATGGAGACGGGCTTCGGGAGGGAGCGCGGGAATCAGAATACTCTATCGGCTGTGGCTACTCTCGCCTATGACTGCCGCCGGTCGGCCTATTTCACCGACCAGCTCTACGCAGCTCTGACACTGATCGAACGCGGGGTTCTCTCGGCAAACACGCGCGGCTCCCTGCACGGTGAGATCGGCCAAACACAGTTCTTACCCAAGACCATCCTCGAGTATGGCACCGGCCGAAGTCTCGACACCGCGGCCGGCGCGCTGTCCTCGACGGCAAACTTCCTCAGGGCCCATGGCTGGAGCGCGGGCGCGGGATACCAACCCGGAGAAGCCAATTTTGGAGCTATCCAGGCATGGAATGCTGCTCCGGTCTATCAGCGGGCGATCGCGATTGTTGGCCAGCAGATTGACGGGCACTGAGGAGTGAACCGGAAATCAATTCGGCCGATTGCGCATCCCGTCCGAGTACAACGCGAGACCAATCGGTTAACGACCCCTCAACGAATCGAGCCGCAGAGCTTGACCTGCGGCTCGAACGCTATCGCACGGATCGAAAAATAGCCGCCGCAGGAACCGTGCGAATTGGGTCAGCCCGAGAAAAGCGCGCGGTGATCTTATGCTGTCCGGGATACCCCATTTATGGGTGCAGGAAGCGAACTTTTTCGACAAGTCCAGAACGAGAAGACAGGATTGTGCTGTCAATGGCTGCATGCCTTGGTTTAAAGGTCTGGCTCAAGTTTTATGGTCTATTGGAATTTGGTCGGTGTTGACGCTCTCATTCCCAGCTTTTTTCGAACGCATGGGCATTTAACTAAAAATCGCCGCAATGGTGCTTCAGCAAACTTGCGAAGCTCTTCGTGCCGGCATTCAGAGAGGCTGGGACGCTTCCTACGCATCCGTTGTGGTTGATCGCGCCTTGTAGCGCCACAGACGATGTTGGCCGAAAGCCGCCGCGAATTAAGATTATTTGGAAAGCGGGATGAATGGCACAAACGATCGATATAGGTCTTGATTTCATTCCAGGCGAGCGCGGCCGTTTGTTTTCAAAGGTTCTTTCTCAAACCATTCCGGGCGCCGCCGCTTTGGCCTCCAGCGCGTTGTTTGGCGTCTGGATTCTCCACTTGCGTCCCGCTACCGGTCCCAATACCAATGAAGCGACTGCACCTGCGCCAGCCCTTGCCTCCAATCCCTATGGCGGGCTGGTCGACCCTCGATCTTTCTCGGGTACGAAGTCGGTCTCGGTTGCACAAAACTTTCCACTCAAATTGAATCTTAAGCCAATTTCACCGGCACCGTCCGCCGTGACCGCGGAGCAGGAAAACGTCGTCGGGCCGGCGCCAGCAGGTCCTCAATTCGGCGAGAGCGCGCCCTTGCCTGTCCCGCGTCCCACTGAGTTGGGATCGCTCGAAAGCCGTCGCCCGTTTTCCTCGTCGGGTCGCCGGTTCGCGCAGCAGAACAGAAGGTCCGTCCCGCCAGCCACCCCCTCCGACAATCGCACGCTTTTCGAGAAGTTTTTTGGCATGTTCCAAACTTCGAGGCCTGTCCTCGCATACGCCTCTCCGGAAGATGGCGTTCTTGGCAGTGGGCGAGGCGTCACATCCAACCCGTCGCCCCGCTACGACCGATGGACCGCCGTATACGATGTCGCCGCGCATACCGTCTACATGCCCAATGGCACGAGATTGGAAGCACATTCGGGCCTCGGCAACAGGTTAGACGACCCGCGTTACATAAACGAACGAATGCGCGGGGCCACGCCGCCGAATGTCTATGAGCTTCGGCCGCGGGAGCAGCTTTTCCACGGGGTACAAGCATTGCGCCTCATACCCGTTGGCAACGCCGGCCTCTATGGACGGACAGGTCTGCTCGCACATACTTACATGCTTGGCCAGAACGGAGATTCTTTCGGATGCGTGTCGTTCAAGAACTACAACGCATTTTTGCAGGCATTTCAAAATGGTGAGGTCAAACGTCTGGTCGTCGTAGCTCGTCAAAGCTAAGCGCTTGCCTAATCTCGTCGATATGAGGGGTGAGAAGGCATCTTTGCAACTTCCGCTGACAGTCAACCTGGATCGTCCCCCGAACTGAGTATTGGAGAGCGATGATTCTGGCGTTGTAATGAGAGCGAATGCCCGGTTGCTGGCTGGGAGAAGTGACTGCGGACGTTCGAAATGGGTCATAAGCTGAAATTCAAACTAACCCACTACCAAAAAATTCAGCTCAGCTCGCCCGCCAGCCTGCGCATGAAGGCGATGCAAGCCTCGATTTGCGCGATCTCGATATATTCGTCTGGCTGATGCGCCTGGCCGATCGAGCCCGGACCGCAAACGACCGCCGGCACATTCGCCAATTGAAACTGGCCTGCCTCGGAGGCGAAAGGCACGGCGATCGTGCGGTCCGATTGTGCGAGCCTTAGGGCCAAGGTCTCGGCGATTGACCCTCTTTCCGGCGTGAGCCCCGGAACCTCGACCTCCGTCAAGGTTTCGATAAAAGCGTCCTTGGCGTGGCGCGTGAGCTTTGGAGTCACGGCACGGGCGGCATACTCCTCAAGCCGCCGGAGCGCCAGATTCTGTTCGACGCCGGGGAGAGCGCGAAACTCCCAACGGAACGTGCAAAGCCTGGCCATGATATTCCGCGCGGTTCCGCCCTGGATCGTGCCCACATGGACGGTGGATGCCGGAGGATCGAAGCGGCCGGACGGATCGCCGCTCGCCACGAGTTCCGCGCCAAAGCGATAGAGCTCGGCGACGAGATCGCAAGCGGCCTCGACGGCGCTCGCGCCGAGACTTGGCTTCGAGGAATGCGCCTCATGGCCATGCACGACGGTGGAGTAACCCGCCACGCTTTTATGGGCATTCGCCACTTGCATCGAAGTGGGCTCGCCTACAAGCACGGCGCCGGGGCGCGGCAGATCGGCGCCGAACCGCGCGATCGTGTCGAGCGGGCCGCGGCAGGTGGTTTCTTCGTCATAGCTCAGGAGAATATGGACCGGCGTGGTTAGGCGCGCCTTCTGGAATTCCGGAATCATGACAAGACAAATTGCGTCGAACCCCTTCATGTCGCAGGCGCCGCGGCCGTACACGCGGTCCGCCTCTCGGCGCAACTTGAAAGGGTCACTTGTCCAGGTCTGGCCTTCGACGGGGACTACATCGGTGTGTCCCGACAAGACGATCCCGCCATCGCGGTTTGGGCCGACGCTCGCAAACAGCGCCGCCTTATCGCCGGCGGCATTGGGGATTTTCCCATAGGCAACGCCGAGGGATTTGAAATAATCCTCGACGAAGGCGACGAGGCCGAGGTTGGATTTTGCGCTTTCCGTATCGAAACCGATCAGACGCTCAAGCATTTCGAGCGTTGCTTCAAGCCTTTCGTCCGGCACGTGGCTCGCTTTCGGCATGACCGGCGGCGTCACCAATCCTAGCGGCCAGGCCGCGCGCGCGAATGCGGCGGCGAGTCAGTTGAGAACGCGCCGCGCATAAGGCGAATCGAGCGAGAAGACGGGAATTTCCGCCTCGAAAACGTCGCCCTTCTCGTTCACCATCCGATAGGTCCCAGTCATGATGCCGGAAGGCGTCGTCATAGTGGTTCCCGACGTGTAGCGAAAGGTTTCGCCAGGCTTCAAAACCGGCTGTTCGCCGACGACGCCCGCGCCTTTCACTTCCTCGAGCTTGCCGTTGCCATCGGTGATCTTCCAGTGGCGGGCGGTGAGCTGCACGGTCATATTGCCCTGGTTGGCGATTTCAACGGTGTAGGCCCACCAGAACGAGGCCTCGTCGGCGTCGGAACGCTCTGGCACGAATTCGGGAAGAACGGTGATCTGGATGCCGTGAGTGACGGTGCTGTACATGGGCGTGATCTGCAATGGCAAAAGCCGGAAAAGCTAGACGTAACTACTTTAGCACAACCTTATTGGCGAGGAAAAGTGCTGGCCCGATGCCGCGGCGGCGCCGGGCGAAGCCACTCCAGGGGTGAAGTGCTTGTCTCTCGCACTCCGTGCGTAAGCGCCGAATCTGGCGTGTACGCAGAAGCCATTGTTTCTTGGACTATTTCAAGGATTTTCACAACACGCGGCAAGTTTGCCGGCTGGGCGAAGTTCCACCGCCGTATCACCTGGCGGCCCTCGCGGGGGAGAAATCCTTGCCGTGGCGCGGT
The DNA here is from genome assembly GCA_050728755.1 of Methylocella sp. Taxonomy (GTDB): domain Bacteria; phylum Pseudomonadota; class Alphaproteobacteria; order Rhizobiales; family Beijerinckiaceae; genus Methylocapsa. Next base: position 3,150 of record JBOHJU010000128.1, on the reverse strand, counting down.
CCGGCGACAAAAGCTCCGAACTTCCCTGCCACCAGCGGAAAGTCGAGCTAAGCCTGCGGCCGGAAACTAGCCTGCCCCGCCGCAACGCCTGCTTTACATCTTTCCTGAAGCCGATACCTTGCGCAAGAGCGCATCTGCGTATTAACTCGCGTTCAAGCCAGCCGCCCGCGGGTGGGGCTCTGGATGCGAGGCATGTCTTCCGACATTGAGAATAAGGACCGCCGCGACACCCGTTCGCAAGATGTAAGCGCGCGGAAAATCCTCTGCGTGTTTCCGCGCTACGCCCCCTCGTTCGGCACCTTTGAATACGCCTATCCGCTCACCGGCGGGGTGCGCGCGTTCATGCCGCCGCAAGGTCTGCTGGTGATCGCGGCGGTGCTTCCCAAGACCTGGGAAGTCCGCTTTGTCGACGAAAACATGGGCCCCGCGAGTGCTGATGATTTCGCCTGGGCCGATGCGGTCTTCGTTAGCGGAATGCACATCCAGCGCCGCCGGATGGAGGATATCTGCCAACGGGCGCATGCCTTCGGCAAGGTGGCGGTGCTAGGCGGCCCTTCGGTGTCGGCCTGTCCCGAGTTCTATCCAGGGTTCGACTATCTCCATGTCGGCGAACTTGGCGATGCGACCGGCGCGTTGATTGGCATGCTCGGCCGCGACGTTTCGCGCCCGCGCGAACAGATCGTGCTGACAACCAAGTCCCGCCGCGACCTCTGCGATTTCCCGGTACCCGCATATGAGCTCGCCGAGATCGGGCGTTATTTTCTCGGCAGCGTTCAGTTTTCGAGCGGCTGTCCCTATAGGTGCGAATTTTGCGATATTCCGGGCCTCTACGGCCGGATTCCACGCCTTAAGTCGCCGGACCAGGTTATCTTGGAACTCGATAAGCTTTTAGCCTGCGGCGTCAACGGCTCGATCTATTTCGTCGACGATAATCTCATCGCGAACCGGCGCGGGTTGCGTGACCTTTTGCCTCAACTTATTCGATGGCAAAAGCGCAACGGCTACGCAGTTAGCCTCTCTTGCGAGGCAACGCTCAACATTGCCCGCTGGCCGGAAATCCTGACCTTGATGCGCGAGGCCGCGTTCGACACAATTTTTTGCGGGATCGAGACGCCCGAACCCGACGCCCTGAAAGCCATCGACAAGGCGCACAACATGATGATTCCGATTCTCGACGCCGTGCGCGCCATCAACCGGCATGGGATGGAAGTGGTTTCCGGAATCATTCTCGGGCTCGACACCGATACCGAGGAAACAGGGGTGCGGATTCTCGATTTTCTGGAACAATCCAAGATACCGATGGCGACGATCAATCTGTTGCAGGCGCTGCCGCGCACGCCGCTTTGGGAGCGGCTAAACCAAGAAAACCGGTTGCTTCGCGACGAGGATCTGGATCGCGAGTCGAATGTGGAATTCAAGCTGCCTTATGATGACGTGCTCGCGATGTGGCGGACCTGCATGGCAAAGGCTTACCGGCCGGATAACTTGTTCGCCCGCTACGAATACCAGATGCGCGCGACGCGGCCGAATCGCTTCAAGCGGCCGAAAAGCCGGCAACGATATTCGCCGCGCAACATTGCCAAGGGTCTGACGATCCTAGCCCGGATTGTTTGGATCGTCGGGGTTCGCGGCGACTACCGGCGCATATTCTGGAAATTCGCCCTGCGCCGCCTATCGCGCGGTCAGATCGAGCCGGTCTTGAGCGTCGGCCTCAGCGCGCATCATCTCATCATGTTCGCGCGCGACGCTTGCGCGGGGAGAGGCAACGCCTCGCATTACTCGGCGAAGGCGCGGACGCTCGCATTCGAAACCATGCCGCCGGGGTGAGCCACCCTACACGGCTCATTTCATGCGGAACTTGTTGCGAATGCCAAGGCCGACGAGGAAGAGGAGAATCCCAGGCCTTGCGCCCGGCTCCTCTGGATCGGCGCTCATCGTCAGCCAGCCCCCGCCATGCCCGCAAGGCCCGCGCAACCTTAACAGGCCGCCGCATTTTTCGATTCGTGCTTAAGTTTTCCTTAAAAGTTTTGCGAAATAATTTCTAAACATTTAGCGAACAACTGGAAACCGCGTGCATCTCTCGCTCGGACAGGCCGCCACGGAGGCGGGCGTCGCCAAATCCGCCATTTCGGATGCCTTTTCATCCGGCGAGTTGTCTTGCCCGGAAAAAAATCCGGACGGCGATAAGATCGATCCGGCCGAGCTTTTCCGCATCTCTCCGAAAAGCGCGAAAACCGAAGCGGACGAACCCTCGCCTAACGATTGCCAATCCGGTCAGGCCGGCGCGGAAACCATGCCCTCTTCGGCCAAATTCGAGTTCCAGCTCGCCGGAATGGTCGCGGTTTTAGCAGGCCTGTCTCAGATCTGCGAAAGCTTGACCAGCGCGGGCGATCTCGATTGTTCCCGCGCGTCACGCTCTCGGCATCCAATACCCGCACCGCCGCCGATCTCCACCCGGAATCCGCGCCTAGTGCCCAAAGCTTGAACCGTACTCTAGCCGCGCCGTCGCGATGTCAGACGGCTTTTGTTGCATAGACTAACGAATGCGCTCTGTCCCGCGTCAAATGCGCAAGTCCGTGCCGAGAATAGCGGTGATTTAACGCGTTTTTTTCGCCACGGGCAGCCGCTTCGCTTGAAAATGACTTCTGGATGGCCTTGAGCGAGCGAGCAAAAGTGGGGTAATAGGTTTCTTGCAACCAGAAAACCGCATTCGAAGAGGGTTAGGGACACCCGGCGGCTCGTTGGGCGCATCGGTGTTCTAATCGCGAAGGTTCGCAACGGATCAAGGCGGGTTTTATGAAGCTGGCGGCATTCACCATCGCATTGTCTCTCGCTCTCGCAGGAGCGGCGCCGCTTCAGGCGGAACCCTCTCCCGCCAATCCCAAACCGGCCAGGCCAGCGACAACGGCAGGAAAGCCCGCGCCGGCCAAACCTTTCGTTCCAATGGACCCCTTGGTCGCCATCCAAAAGGCCAATGCTTATTTTAACGCCGCCACCTACATGACCGGCGATTTCGTCCAGATCGGCCCCGACGGCAAACGCTCCGAGGGCAAAATCTTTGTTCAGCGGCCCGGAAAATTGCGGTTTGAATATGCCCCGCCCGCGACGCTCGAGATCGTCGCCGACGGTCTTTCGGTGGCCGTGCATGAC
>JBOHJU010000127.1:0-7822 GCA_050728755.1 Methylocella sp. | reverse complement strand
CCGCAAGAATGTGCGAACTACTTGGCAAATGCCGGATACAAGTCAACCTAAATGCGACACGCTCTAGCAGGCCGTAACTTTTTCCGGGATCGCGTCCTCCGGAAGGCCGCTTTTCACTTGCCCTTGTTCCGGCGCGGCCTCGGCGAAGCCGCCTGCCGCGCGAATGATCGCGGCGCCGATTTCATTGATTTTGTGCCGCAGAATTTCGTTTTCCTCGCGTTGCATGAGGGCCGCCTCGGCGTCCTGCGGAGGCAGTGTGGCGCGCAAATTGGCCAGCTCCCGGGAGAGTCCGCCGCATGCCCTGCGGGCCGCTTCGAGCGCTTCCTGCGAGGCAGCATGGGCACTACGCAGCCGTTCGATTTTTTCGAGGTAGCCAGCCTCGACGGCGCGCGCCGTTTCGACTTGCAGCATGCGGTGCCGGATCAACTCTTTTTCCCTTTTGCCGGCGGCTTCGAGCGACTCTTCGCGATCCGCGACCCTAGCCGCCGCGGATTTGAGGGTGACCTGATCGGCTTGATGTTGAAGCCGCAGGGTCGAAAGCTCCCCTTCGAGACGCTCAACCTTGCTGGTTTGCGCCGCAAGCGCTTGGCCCCGCCTGGCCAATTTGGCCTCAAGCGCCGCCAAAGCGTCCCGCTGCTTGGCGGCGAGCGCTTCTGCGTTCTCTAAGCTGGCCGTGAGCTCGCAGATTCGAACGTCCTTGCGCGCAAGGAATCCGCTCTCGTCGTAGCATTCCTTGGCGGTTGCGGCGAGTTCGGCCGAAGTCTCCGCCAAGGCGCGTTGAAGGGCTCCGAGCTCGGCGCGGCGTTCGCTATCTACCTGGGAAAGAGCGAGTAAAGCGGCATCTTGATGGGAGACGATCGCCGCCCGGCGACCGAGTTCGGCCATATCGGCCGCATGAACGAGGTTGAGGGTTTCAAGCTTTTGCTCGAGCCGCCTGCGTTCGACCGCGAATTCGGCCCGCAACAGATCGCGTCCGGCGCGGATTTCCTCAGGGGAAAGCGGAAGCTGCATTTCGAGCCGCCGCGTGGACAGCCTTATGGCGCGCGCCCAAAACGCCGGGGCGACCGCAAGAGCGATAAGGCCCGCGGCGAAAAACCCGAGCGCGAAAAACATTGCCTGTTCAATCACACCGCTGCCCATTCAATCTGACGGATAGAAGGCCCTTGAAGCAAAGCGAGTCCGCACCAGCCGATTTTCGATGACAAATGTGTACCCGGCACCAGTTCTACACGCAAACCGCCGCGATTAGAACCCGCCATGGTCAATGGGGTTTGCGGCGGAACCGGGACTGGGTTGCAATTAGGCTTACGCCCCGCCAAGCATCCCGTGCAAATAGCATGGATCAGGGTTGGGTCCCCATCCCTCTTAATCAGCTACTCTGGAGAGGGGGCGAGTCTTGGATAGCTTGAGCTTCGGAACTCTCGCTCGGATTTCTGAGGACGGACCTTTGGCGGCGCGCGCCTAGCGTCGCGGGAGCGCTTCCCTCGGGAAAAGGCTTTTCGAGCCTCGCGCAGTCAAGGCTTGTGCAGACTCATAGTGGGCCCAATCGTGCGCGCTCGGCGGACTACGTCAAAACGGGTTCCAGGTCGAGCTTTCCGTGAATTTCAGATAGCTGACGTTGAGGCCCAGGCGCGCGCCTAAGCCAGAGCGGATCGGAACCACATAAACGCCGTCGTTGACGAGCGCCGTCATGCCAAAGCCGCCGATGAGATAGGCCGAGCCATCGACGCCGCCGTAACGGCGAAAGATCGCGCCCGTCGCGGGGAGATTATAAACAAGCATCATGGTGCGATCGCCGTCGGCGCCGGCATCGAAGCCGAGCGAGGGGCCTTGCCAAAAAACCTTCAAGTCGCCAGCGTTGCGCGTGTACATCACGCCCTCGCCGTAGCGCACCCCGCCGATGAAGGCGCCGCCCGCCTCCTGGCCCAGCACATAGCCGTTGGGCTTGCCCCAGCGTTTTGTCGCGGACTCGACAATTTGGGCCAAGCCGCGCGAGACCGATCCAAAAAAACGTTGGCCGTTGGTGACAATTTCGTCCGGCGAGAATTCGCCCGGCCGCCCGTTCGGCGCCTCGGCATCCGCCAAAACAGCGCTCGCCCGGAAGACCGGGATCGCGGCGGCGAGAGCCGCCAGCATCAGCGACATTTCCCTTCGCGTTTGCATGGTCAAATCCTCCATAGTTTCGTCCGCGAACCAGGCATTGCGGCGAGCTTTGAACGAACTGCGTTAACGAAGAATTGACGCCTGTCAGGGTTTTATCGTGGCTGCTTCCGGGCGAAGCTGTGCCCGTTGATCCGGCCAATTCCCGCCGTCGCATTAAGATGCTGGAAAAACAGCCGCCTTTGGATCGCCCCAGGCGGCAAAAGGCCCATTGCGAAATTGCGACTCGGCTTTTCCATAGCGCAATGGACGCCCCCCGCGGTCGAAAACGCGCCCGCCCGCCGCGCGCAACACCGCGTCCCCCGCTGCCGTGTCCCATTCCATGGTTTGGCCGAACCGCGGATAGACGTCGGCTTCGCCTTCGGCAATCCCACAGAATTTTACTGACGAGCCCGCGCTACGGCGCTCCTTGACGGGGAGTTTTGCGAGAAAAGCCTCGGTCGCCGGGTCGGCGTGGGAGCGGCTCACAAGCGCCGTCAATCCGGGCGAAGGCGCCGGCCGGGCATGGATAACCCGGCGTTTTGCAGGCGGCGGCAGCGCCGCGCCCGGCGCGATCTCGCAGGTACTGGCGGTGGTCCCGCCGATCCAGAGTTTTCCCAGCGCTGGAGCGTAAACCACGCCGGCGCGCGGCTCCGCATCGACGATCAGCCCGATATTGATGGTGAACTCGCCATTGTGGCTCAGGAATTCGCGGGTCCCGTCGACCGGATCGACCAGGATGAAAGCCTGCCCCACGACCGTCTTCTCGCCTCTTGCAGCCGCTTCCTCGGCAAGTACCGGAAGTTTAGGCAATCGCATCGCGAGGCGGTTTAGGATAATCGCTTCGGCCGCGTCGTCGGCGTCGCAGGCGAAGCTCCCATCGAGCTTGCGCCGGGCGGGGCTGTCGCCCGCATAGATGGCCATCACCGAGACGGCGGCTTCGAGTGCGATTTCGGCGAAAATATCCGCCATTGCATCGCGATCGATCGCCGGGGCCATGCCGATTTCTTTGGCGTTCATGAGATTACCGTCCAGACTTGCAAATTTGGGTGGAGATTGCCTCGGCAAGCTTCCCGCATGTTACGACAATTTGTTACTATGATTCGCAGCTTGGAGTTGTTAGCCTTGACGGCTGTAGCGAGCAGCGATTCACTTCGGCATGACGCATCTGGCCGGTTTCGCGCTTGCTGCGGCCATGCGCAAGGGCTTTTTGCTGTGGCGATTGCTTCGGGCTTTGCCAACGGGGCAGTTTTGACGCCCGGGCCCTAATCTCCGCCTGCTTGCAGGGGCTTTCCCCCTGATCGGATGAATCATGACGGAATTTGTCCTCGACCCCCTCGACCTCGCCGCGCTGCTTTGCTCCCGCGTCTGTCATGATGTAATCGGCCCGGTTGGCGCCATTATCAATGGCCTTGAGATGCTCGACGAGGAGCAAAGCGCGGAAATGCGCGGCTTTGCGTTCGACCTCATCAAGAAAAGCGCCGGGCAGGCCTCGGCGCGGCTGCAATTTTGCCGGTTGGCTTTCGGGGCCGCCGGTACGGCCGGGGCATCAATCGATAGCGGCGATGCGGCAACGGCCGCGCGCGGCCTCTTTGGCGGCGAGCGGACGGAAATCGAATGGAATGTCCCTCCGCTTCGAATGCCAAAGAACAAAGTTAAGCTAATCCTGAATCTGTGTTTGATCGCCGCCGCGGCAATCCCGCGCGGCGGTATCATCGAGGTTAGGCTGAGCGGAGCCGAGGAAACGGCGCGGATCACGGTCGCGGCCAAGGGCACGAATGCTAAGCTTGCCGGCCACCTGCCGCTTCTCCTCACCGGAACACCAGATCACCCGCCGGCCGGCCCGCAGGACATTCAGGCCTATTACGCGGGCCTTGTCGCCAAGGCGGCGAAAATGACGTTGACCGTCGCTGCGGATGCCGATCGCGTCACCATCGAGGCCGAGCCCCTTGCCGCCGAGGTAATCGCCGAGCCGGCCGCGCCGTAAGCCATCTAAAATTTTCCCCTGCCGGGTGGTGCGAAAGGCGGCGGAATATCGCTTCTCGAAACGCGAAAATTGCCGCGCATGGCGGTTAGACCGATCCTGAGAATCTGTCATTCAAACGCCATACGAATCTGCTTTCGCTTGGAAAAGAGATTCAGAAAATTAGCCGAGGTTGTGCCGATGCGCGAGGAGGGGGAACCAGAGCCTGCCATTTACCGCACCCTCTTCTTGTCTGATGTCCACCTCGGCACCCGCGGCTGCCAGGCCGGACTTTTTCTGGATTTCCTAAAAAATAACGACGCCGCGACGATCTACCTCGTCGGCGATATCATCGACGGATGGCAACTCAAGAATCGATGGTACCTGGCCGCAGACGCACAACGATATTGTGCAAAAGCTGCTGCGCAAGGCGCGCAAGAGTGTCCGCATGATTTATGTGCCTGGCAACCACGACGAGTTCGCGCGCGGCTATATCGGGTCGGTTTTCGGCGGCGTCGAAGTTGCCGATCATGCCTATCACATGACAGCTGATAGAAAACGCCTTCTCGTTATCCATGGCGACCAGTTCGACATCGTGGTTCAGCACGCGCGCTGGCTCGCCTTTCTCGGCGATTGGGCCTATACAGTCGCGTTGTGGTTGAACCTGTGGTTCAACAAAATCCGCCGCAGGCTCGGGTTTCCCTACTGGTCGCTCTCGGCATGGGGCAAGCTCAAGGTGAATAAGGCGGTGAACGGGGGAGGGACACATGGATTGGCGCGCGGTTCAAAATTGGGTTTACGCTCATCGTTGGTCGATATGTTGTGTCCTCGCGCCCGTATTGCTCGCCTTCGTCGCGCTGGACCAGACAGCGTCGATGTTGACGCGTAGCGCCGCGCAGCTCAAGCTACCTTACGAATTTCTTTCGGCGAGAGACCTGCCGCACCCTGCGAGCGTGGCCGAAGTTAGGCCGATCGACGAGAAGAACGAACATGACCTCACCGTGACCTTCGTGGCGAAGGATCTGCGCGGCCGAGCCTCATACGCGGTCGCCAGCGCGCTCTTGTACCTCGCCTCGGCAGCGGCGATTGGATTTGGATTCTGGGTCGTCCGCCCCCGCATCGGAGCGCAGCTCGCAATCGTGGCTGTGCTCTTCGTCGTCGGATATTTCGTCGCATCGTTCCCCCAAGCTTTCGACCAATTGCGGCCGATGGTCGTCGAGCGCATCCTGGAGGCCGCGAAGAACCAGGCCGCCCCCATGAACCTTCTCGCCAGCGGCGACGCGGACCGTTCATGGTTCAATCAATTCGTTGCGGGCTTGTTCCCTGGCGTCGAACAGTATGGCGATCCGGCGGTAACCGCTCTCTTGCGCCTGAACTCCATGATCGGCCTCTTTGCGGTTGGCATGCTTCTCGCGGCGCTGGCCAGTATTTCGGTCCGGCGGAAAGAGGCACCGACTCATGGGGAGTTGGTGTCGCGCCTCTGGATCATGCGAATCGTACTCGCGTTGGGGGCGGCGGTTCTGGTCATCGCGGTCCTCTGCAGCAAGATCCTCATCGAATGGCCGACTTCCCTTCTCTCCATTTCTCAGCAAAAGGCCATTGCTCCGATCGGCGAGGCGTTGAATTTGATGTTTGGAGCTTCCTGCACATTGGCTTTGATCGCGGCGCTGGGACCGGCGTTCGTCGCCTTCGTCCTGGATCGTCAGGCGTTCCGCGCCGCGCTTGCCGATACTCGACAGGCCGCGACAGCCGGGGCGACCGCGCAGGATCGAGCGCCGGCGAACGCCGTTCCGGCGCAACGATTCGCCGACGATCTCGGGTTCGCTCTCTGGCCGAGCATCAGCGCGGCCGTCGCGGTCTTCTCGCCATTGTTGGCACCGCTGTTGGCGGAGCTTGTGAAGTCCATCTTCAAGAATTCACAGTCTTGAGCCGCCTTTCACCCCGCGATCGGCGACACCCGCGACAGGAAATCGGCGATGGCGCGCAGTGTGATGTCTGGTCGTTCCTCTTGGGGGATGTGGCCACAGTCGTCGATGAGAATCAGTTTCGAGCCCTGAATAAGCGCATTCAGCGCGATTCCAATCGCGGGCGGAACGATCCTATCTCTCCGGCCCCAAATCAAGAGGGCCGGAAGGGTGAACTCTCTGTATTTTTCGATCATCTCCGCCAAATCGTCGGGAATCATTCCATGCGCCGTTTCCAGCAACGCATGGCGGCCTTCCCTGGACTCGAGGTTTTTCGCATAGGTTCGGACCATCTCCTCGGTGATACGGCGGCCATCATAAAAGGCTAAACGAAGCGCGGCTCTCACGATCAATCGCGGTGGCAGTAGCGACGCCAAGAAAGGTCCTAGTCGCGGCGAGAATGCTGGCTGGAGGAGCCACGGGATCCGCTGAGCCAGGGCCAGACTATCGACCAGAGTCAACGACCTGATCGAGTTTCGCCGCCTTTCCATGAAATCGGCGGCGATCATGAGCGCGACGCCACCGCCCATCGAATGCCCCACCAGATCGAAATCCTCCGGGCCTTGGCTTTCGATGAATTCGAGCACCGCCCGCGCATGATCGGCCAAATGGTAGCGATTATCCAGGCGCGGGGGCGAACCGCCATGGCCGGGGAAATCGATGCGGATGACCCTGCGATCGGGCAAGGCGAGAGGCAGGTGGCGCCACGAATAGAGAGACGCGCCATAGCCGTGCAAGGCCAATAGTGGTCTTCCCGAACCCGCGGATTCGAAGTTCAGAGGAATCATGAATTTGAACGTTATCTCGAAGATGTCGAAAATGCCACCGGGGAAGCGCCCGCGAATCGAGGCGACGCGCGATGCGTCAAACCCTGTCGATCAACGTGGCGCCGCATTATGTCTCCCAATCGGACAACTAAACCCGAATGCGCCAAGAACATGAACGATCGTGAGGTTGCCGGCAAGGCCGAAATTTTCGATCAAGAGGCCATCGCGATCCGCGCTCTCACGCCGGGCGTTGGAGGCGAGCTATCCGCAAGCGCGATTCCTCGGCACGCAGGGAAGCGATGCGCTCGCCGTTCTTTATGCCTCGGCGGACGTTTTGGTGTTTCCGAGCCGGACCGATACGTTCGGGATGGTCTTGCTCGAAGCGCTCGCCTGCGGGCTGCCGGTGGCGGCGCTGCCGGTGCCGGGGCCGCTCGATGTGATCGGCGGAAGCGGCGCTGGCGTACTCGATATGGATCTGCGCGCTGCTTGTCTTCTGGCACTTGAAATTCCGCGCGGGCTAGCAAGAGCGCACGCGCTTACCTTCACCTGGGCGAAAAGCGCGCGCCAGTTTCTCGACAATATTTTATTCGCGAAATCATCCGTACCGCGCCGCTTGGCCGCGAACCGGGGCTGAGGGGTGCGCCTCAGTCCAGCAGCGAACCCAATTTTCTGCGGGAAAGACTCCACAATGACCTCGATGGGGATAACGGCGGCTCGTTGCCGTCAGAGTTCAGACCTGCAGCGTCCATCCTATCCTGTATGGAATTGGCTTTGCCTCATAATTGGCTTTGCCTCGTAAAATTTGCTCTGTAAAAGGACCGCAAATTCGTCGTGGCGGCTGTGCAGGAGGTCGAGCGCGCCAAGGTCGCCGAGACGGCAAGGCAAATGCGCCATGGCTTGCAATCTTATCGGTGATGATGATGATGGCTTCCGGCTGATCCAAGTTAGGCCAACGAGACCGTCTTCCGGCTATGATCATCCTATCGGGG
>JBOHJU010000126.1:0-7829 GCA_050728755.1 Methylocella sp. | reverse complement strand
GTGTTGTTGCTTGGAGAGCCATGCGTTCAAGCCGTCAATATCGACATAATCCCGATCGAAGCGCAGGCCGCCGAGCTGGCGGCACGGACGGTCCGGCTCGCCGAGGTCGGTGAGGACGCTCGTCGCAAGGCTAAAATCGTCCCCTTTCAAATAATAACTTGGCGTCGCGAGGACGGGCAACCCGGCGGCCCTCGCCGCCTTGATGCCATTTGCCGAGTCTTCGATGGCGACACAAGAGCCCGGGCCGCACCCCAGCGTGGCAACAGCGAAGCGATAGACGTCGGCCGCGGGTTTCTTGGATGCCACGGCATCGCCCGCGGCGATCACCGCAAACCAGGAGGGGGCTTCTTCGCCGAGCATCGCGCGCAGTACCACATCGACGCTCTCCGGCAGCGACGTCGTGGCGATGGCGAGCCGCACTCTCCGTTCATGGGCCTCCGTGATTAAGCGGCGAACACCGGGTCTTGCTGGCGAGGCGCCGGCCCTTACAAGCGCGGCGTAGCGGGCCGACGTCTCCTCGTAGATCTCAGAAAAGCGGGCAAGCACCACCTCGCGCCCGCGAGGTTTCCAAGCGTCGATATAATGCTGAAGGCGCTCCTTGCCGCCGGTCACTTGGAGGAGTTCGCGATAAAGCTCCTTATCCCAGCGCCAATCGAGCCCGAAGGCTGCGAATGCTTCGTTGAAAGACTGTCTATGCGCCTCTTCGGTTTCCGCGAGCGTCCCGTCTACGTCGAATATCAGGGCCTCAAGCGGCATCGCGGCGTCGCATTCTAGCGGCTGCCGCGCGTATTGCCGCGATATTCGCCGCATAATTCTCCGGGCCTGTCTTGAAGATGGCGGAGCCCGCGACAAAAGTGTCGGCGCCGGGCGCGGCGGCGAGGCCCGCGGTTTCCGGATTGATCCCGCCATCGACGGCGATACGGATGGCGCGCGGGCCAATCATCGCCTTCAGTTCCGCGATCTTGTCCACCGCCGAGGCAATAAAAGTCTGCCCGCCAAAGCCTGGGTTGACCGACATAACCAGCACCAGATCGACGAGATCGAGGACATACTTTACGCTCGATGCCGGGGTCGCCGGGTTGAGCACAACTCCGGCTTTCTTGCCAAGCTCCCGGATCGCCTGCAGCGAGCGATGAAGATGCGGCCCGGCCTCGGCATGGATTAAGATCGAATCCGCCCCGGCTTCCGCGAAGGCGGCAAGATAGGGATCGCAAGGGGCGATCATAAGATGCACGTCGAAAGGGATTTTTGCATGCGGGCGCAAGGCGCGTACCATCAGTGGGCCGATCGTGAGGTTGGGCACGAAATGGCCGTCCATGACGTCAATATGAATCCAATCGGCGCCAGCGCCGGCAATCGCCCGGATTTCCTCGCCGAGGCTGGCGAAATCAGCGGAAAGTATCGAGGGCGCAATGACCAGAGGCGTCATTTAAACCTCACCTCCGTTCGCCGGGACAGGCCGAGACCGCGGGCTAGCCACCAAATAGATGCGTCGATCGCCATGGGCTTCTTATATATGTAGCCGCGAGTTGCGGCCGCGCGTTGCCGCTTTCGGATCCTTGCCGGCAAAGTTCACTATAACCTCCGGATTATTCGGCGGCGGTGCGCCGTAAGTTTAGCGCGGTGCCGTGAGGATAACCTAGTCAAGCCCTACCGGCCAGCCGAGATCAAACTGCGCGGGCAATAAATAAGTCAAGCCCCGGATTGGTCTCATTAAGCCATGAGCGGAGCGATAATGCCGCGTGGCGAATATATTCATGGACTGGTTGCCTCAGAACGCTCGCCGCCGCCGCTCGATGAGCTGAAGCACGAACGGCGTCAAAATCAACTGCATCGCGAGATCGAGCTTGGCGCCTGGAATAACAATCGAATTGGCCCGCGACATGAAACTGTCCCGGATCATCGAATGCAAATAGGGAAAATCGATGCCGCGCGGTTTGGCGAAGCGGATGATCACCATTGATTCGTCGGCGGTCGGGATCCAGCGCGCGGCAAAAGGATTCGAGGTATCGACGGTCGGCACCCGCTGGAAATTAATGTCCGTTCTGGTGAATTGGGGACAAATGTAATGGACATAATCGGGCATTCGCCGCAACATTATGTCCATCACCGCTTCCGTCGTATAGCCGCGCGCGGAGCAGTCGCGGCGGATTTTTTGAATCCATTCGAGGTTGATGACTGGCACGACGCCGATCTTCAGGTCGGGATATTGCGCAATATTCACTTCCTCCGTTTTGACCGCGCCATGCAGCCCTTCATAGAAGAGAAGATCGCATTGCGGGGGCAAAGCCTCCCAGCTGGTAAAAGTTCCGGGGGCGCAGCCGTAGAACGCGGCCTCTTCGTCGTCATGAACATAGTGCCGGGTCTTGCCAGTGCCGGATTCGTGGTAGCTGCGAAACACGGCTTCGAGCTCCGCCCAAAGGTTGGCGCTGGGGCCGAAATGGCTGAAATTGCGGTTGCCCTTCGACTCTTCCAAGGCACTCATGGTGCACATCTCATCGCGATTGTAACGATGGAACGCATCGCCCTCGATAAACGCCGCCGCGATCTGCTCGCGCCGGAAAATCTGTTCGAAGGTGCGCCTGACGGATGTCGTTCCGGACCCAGAGGAACCGGTCACCGAAATGATCGGATATTTCGCGGACACGTCAGCCTCTTCTTTTTCAGCTTGTTCCTATCTCAAAGGCGCATGAGACCGCGTTTGCCAAATAACGGCGCGCGCGCGGAAAATTGCGGATCGCTGTGATAGCGGGCGACGAGCTCAACCTGTCCCGCCGAGCCAAAGACGAGCGGCACCCGCGCATGTATGGCGGAGGGAACGATGTCGAGAATAGGGTGCACACCGTCGGTCGCGATCCCCGCCGCCCGTTCCACGACTAGGGCGATCGGATTGGCCTCGTAAAGGAGCCGCAGCCGCCCATTATTGTAACCGGCCCGCTGATCGCCAGGATAAAGGAAGATCCCGCCGCGCAGCAAAATCCGGTAGGTGTCGGCAACGAGCGAGCCCGTCCAGCGCATCGTGTGGTCGCGCTTCAGCGGCCCTTCGATGCCCTGCTCGCAATCGTCGATAAAAGTCCGGACCGGAGCCTCCCAATGCCGGTAGTTGGAGGCGTTGATGGCGTATTCGGCGCTTTCCCGGCCGATGACCGGAGCGGATACTGCTTGGTAGAACTGGCCGGCGCGACGGTCCAGGGTGAAGATTTGGGTTGGACCGCTTCCCAACGCGAATACGATCGACGTCTGCGGCCCATAAATGACAAAACCGGCGGCGATCTGCAGCCGCCCCGGTTGCAGGAAATGAGCTTCGGCGCCGTTCGCGTTGGCGAGCACGGGAAGAATCGAAAAGATCGTGCCGATCGAGACATTGGCATCGATATTCGAGGAGCCGTCGAGCGGATCCATCGCAACCGCGAGCGGGCCCGCGGAATCGAGAACCAATGGCTCGCGCATTTCCTCGGAGACAACGGCGCCGACCGGAGCGTGCCTGAATGCGTCGGCGAATATATCGTTGGCGAGAACGTCCAGCTCCTTCTGAACGTCGCCGTCCGGGTTCGTGCTGGTACGGCAGGCGCCTAGCTGGCCGTATAAGCGGCCGAGTTCGATGAGGCCGGACAATTCGACGGCCGCCGCCGCGATGGCGCGAAGAACCCTTACGGCGGCGCCTAAGCGAGGGTCGTGAGCCCCGGCTTGATCGAGATAGGCGTCGAAGGTTCCGGCAATCTGCGGCATGGCCAGCCTTATCGCTCTTGCTTGACCCGCAATGTGGCGCAAAGCCGCCAGAAATAAAAGCGAATAATAATGCGATTGGACCGGAGAGTCAGACTATGTCCCGCCCGGCCCCGCGGCATTTGAATCGGCAAGAGCACGGGGGCGGGCCGCGAGCCGCAAGTTCACCTTGGCGGGGCTCACGGCTTGGAATAAGCTCGGCGAGGAACAGCGCCGCGTTGTTCGAGCACGCCCTCGGGAAGCGTCGATTGGCCCCTGCCGACCAACCGGCCGCGAGCGCCGCGCCCAAGGGAACCGCACAGAATGGCAATTGGGAGAATAACTTATCATGGAACCAGGCGATTTTGGCATCGAACAAGTCACGCAAGAAGATCGCGCCTATAACGGATCGCGCTTTTCGGAAGTGCGCGAGGCGATCTTCGCCAATCCCTACCAACAGGTCTGGGGCCGCGAAGGCGAGCCGCCCCTGCCCCATTACGAAGTGACGAAAGGAAATATGCTCCGCGGTATTCTCCCTTTTGCCCAACATTACTACTTTGCCCAAGGCTCAAAACGCACTATCGACTCCCACGCTGATTTGCGCTGGGGTCCGGACAAAAAGGGGTTCCGCCGCATTATCCATTCAAACGGCGTATGCCTGACCGGATTGTGGGAGATCACGGAAGAAACGGAATACTCAGGTTATTTTAGGGGAGGCAGCCGAGGCTTGGTGATAGGGCGTTATTCATCTGGGTCTAGTGGGGTGCATCGCGGCGATCTTCGCGTGCTGGCGCTGGCCGGTAAGCTTTTTCCGACCACGGACCCCAATCATGCCTTGCCGCTTCATACGGCAAACCTTGTCACCATTGAGGACATTGGTGGCACCTACACCGCCTATATCAACGACGCTGAACTTCGCAATGCTCCAGAAATCACTGTCTGGCGCCAGCTCTTTCTGGTCATCCCGGCTATTGTTTTTACTCTCATTGATAAGGTAGCCAGCACGCGTCAGGCCTACCCGATCGCCGAACTCGGTAAACCGTTGGACGAGCCCACGCGTGCGCCCGAATTCATCCGTCTCCTCGTCGCCCCCGATCAACCTAGGATCGAAGGAGAAAAGCTGGATTTACGTGACGAAGTCTTGAGCCAGATTTTCGACAAAGGCGATCCTGTGCCAAAGCGCAAGCTCACGTTTCACATCGAAGTGACCGATGAAGGGAAGACACGGTTCGGCTTCGGTTCGATAAGGCCAAGATTTGAGAATTGGCGGCGCATCGGCAAACTTACATTCGACGACGCAGTTGCGTCCTACAACGGCGACTTTGTCATTCATTTCAATCATCCGACCTGGCGCGCCGACCGGAATAATCCGGCAACAGCCAATCGAGCAGCCATCTCGCGAGCATAGAATTCGCCGCGGCTGCGCTGCCCCTGCCCTTGGCCAACGGAGGACCCTGAAATATTGACGGATCGCGACCCCGGAGATAATTCGGAGCCGCCGCTAACAATTCACGTGCCTTTCTTGAACTTCGCTGCCTCCTCGGATCCGCCCGTCGCGTTGCCGGCGCCGTAGGAATGCGCGCCGGCGCCCGCGAGCCTGCCTTTGTCGACGATCAGATATTCGTTGCGGATCGGCCGCCCCTCGAAATAGCATTCGAGGATTTCCCGCGTGCCGGCCGAGTAGCGCGCCTGCGCGGAGAGCGTTGTCCCGGAGATATGCGGCGTCATCCCATGGTGCGGCATGGTGCGCCAGGGGTGATCCTTCGGCGGCGGCTGCGGGAACCAAACGTCGCCCGCATATCCCGCGAGCTGGCCGCTCTCCAGCGCCCGGACAATTGCATCGCGGTCGCAGATTTTTGCACGCGCAGTGTCCACGATATAGGCGCCGCGCTTCATCTTGGAAATCATCGCTTCGTTGAACAGATGCTCGGTCTCCGGATACAGCGGGCAGTTGATGGTAACGACGTCACAGACTTTGACCATGTCCTCGACGGACGGATGCCAGGCGACGTTCAGCTCTCTCTCGACCGCCTGCGGCAAGCGATGACGGTCGTAATAATGCAGATGCATGTCGAAGGGCTTTAGGCGGCGCAGCACCGCGAGGCCGATGCGGCCGGCCGCGACGGTGCCGGCATGCATGCCTTCGACGTCGTAGGACCGCGTGACGCAATCGGCGATGTTCCAGCCGCCCCGCACCACCCATTGATACGACGGGATGTAATTGCGCACGAGCGACAGAATCATCATCACCACATGCTCGGCGACGCTGATCGAATTGCTGTAGGTGACCTCCGCGACCGTGACGTTGTGATCGATCGCCGCCTGAAGGTCGGTGTGGTCCGAACCAATGCCGGCAGTGATAATAAGCTTCAATTTGGGTGCCTTGGCGAACCGGTTCGCGGTCATATAGGCCGGCCAAAACGGCTGCGAGATGACGATCTCGGCGTCTGGCAGCTCTCGATCGAGGACCGAGTCCGCACCATCTTTGTCGGAGGTCACAACCAGCTTGTGGCCCTGGGACTCGAGGTATTTTCGCAACCCCAGCTCGCCGGATACGCTGCCAAGAAGCGTGCCGGGCTTGAAATCGATCGACTTGGGCGTTGGAAGAGTCTGACCGTCCGGATAGCGATCGATCCTGGGAAGATCGTCCCGAGGATAGGATTTCGGATAACCATCGACCGGATCATCGTAAAGTACGCATATGACCTTTGCCATGACTTTCTCCCTTTCTTTGTATCGTTGTTGGGCATGACTGAAAACGCATTACGCTAAATGGTTACGCCGCCCGGCGTCGGATGCCTTAGCCTGCGATACCTTGGCCGGTCTTGCCTGCTTTCAAGCCTATTCCGGTTGACTTCGCACTTGATATTTTACGGAAGCCGCGCTTAAGTTCGTGCCTTGGCTAGGCCATATACATCTTTTATATAACCAGGTTCCGCGTGGTTGGATAGTAGGAAGCGAGGATAAGGCAGCGCCCGGATTCAGACCGCCAGGCCTGTGTCGCCTTGCGGGACTTTCAAAACCTCGCGCAGAAAATCCGCGGCCAATGCTATTCCCGCGTCGTCGATGGCATGGCCAAGTCCCGGCCGCGCCACCGCTGTCACGGGTACGCCGGCCGCTTCGAACATAGCCTTCGCGTCCGCCATCGCCTGGAACGGCACAACTTCGTCCGCCTCGCCATGCACCAGGAGAACCGGCGGTTTGCTCCGGATGTCGCTTCGCAACCCCGCTCCCCCCGGAATGGCTCCGGAAAAAGCAACGATGCCGGCAATCTGCGTTTGCCGCCGCAGCCCGGCGTAGAGCGCCGTCGCGGCGCCCTGGGAAAACCCTGCGAGTGCCAGGCGGGCATCGCCGAGCTGGCGGCTCGCCAGCAATTCATCGAAAAAGCGATCGAGAATTGCACCCGCTTCCCGCAAACCGGCGAGCAACTTTTCCGGCGCGCGGTCGTGCACGCTGAACCATTGCCGGGTCAGCGGGTCATGATCGGATGGAAATGGTGCATTCGGCGCGATGAACTCCGCCTGCGGCAGGAGCTTGTGCCAGGCGCGGGCAAGATAAAGGAGATCGTTGCCGGTAGCGGCGACCCCATGCAGGAGTACCACCAGATAAGCCGGCTTGGCGCCGGAAAGCGGCGCGAACCCCGGTCCGTCGAGCTGCATCGGCATCCGCCCTTCTCACACCATCGGCTTTGAAGCTAGCCATACGAGGGAACCGGTAAGCTTCGCTTCGCACTAAATAGCACGCCCGCTGGCCGTTCCGCCAGCGGGCCCCATGACCAGAGCGGCAGTCTCTCATTTAGAAAGGATAGTAGCGAAGGCTGGTGAAGAAGATGTTTTCGTTCCGCTCCGGGGTGCCACCAATACCATTGAAGCCGAATTTCTGGGTGAAGGAATATTGCACACCACCCGCGATCCTGCCGAAGGGGCCCTTATAGATGTCGTCCCAGAAACCGCCGGAAATTTGCCGGACCAGCTTGGTGTTGCCATTGCAGGCGCTGGCGCCGGTGCCTGTCCCGAAGAATTCGATCTGGCAGCCGGTGTTCACGAAAGCTGGATTGCCCCAGCCGAAAGGCGGGTTCCCTTTGGTGACCGAGGACCCGAAACTCGCATTTTGATCCTCTGCGC
>JBOHJU010000125.1:0-7849 GCA_050728755.1 Methylocella sp. | reverse complement strand
TTTCCCGCTGGTTCGCGATGCCAATCGCGGCAACCTGCGTACGTGATTTTGCGATGACCTCGCGCGCTGTTGCGAGCACATCGCGCCAGATCGTCCGCGGATCGTGCTCGATCCAGCCCGGTTGCGGATAGGACTGAGAAAACTCGCGCTGGGCGCTGGCAAGCAGCCTTCCCGAGGCGCCGAAGAGGAGGCTCCTCGTCGAGGTCGTGCCCTGATCGATCGCGAGAAGGTTCACGTGGCTTTTTCCTTGCGGCCGCCAGACAAGGGGCGGAGGCTTGGCGTTAGACTAGCGCAATTTGAATTGTGCCATGCCCTTGCGGGCGAGCGCGTCGGCACGCTCGTTCATGGCGTCCCCGGCGTGACTCTTCAGCCAGCGCCAATCAATGTTATGATGCGCGGCGGCCGCATCGAGCCGTTGCCATAGCTCGGCATTCTTGACAGGTTTTTTATCGGCGGTGCGCCAGCCATTGCGTTTCCAGACAGCGATCCATGTGGTCATGCCGCTCTTGAGATAATTCGAATCCGTATGGAGATGGGCCGTGCATGGCCGCTTCAGCGTCTCCAGGGCCGAAACCGCGGCGGTCAATTCCATGCGATTGTTGGTGGTCGCGGCTTCGCCGCCAAAAAGCTCTTTTTCATGTGCGCCGCAGCACAGGATTGCACCCCAGCCTCCCGGACCTGGATTGCCGGAACAGGCGCCGTCGGTCCAGATCGAAACCTCGCCGTTCATCGCAGCAAACCGAACTCGCGGGCGCTGCCAATTTTCCGATGGAAGCACAATTTGCCGACATATTCGAGCGGGTCCTTGGGATGCACCAAAGCATCCGCCGGGACATTCAACCAATCGACGAGGCGTGTCAGGGCGAAACGCAGCGCTGCGCCTCGCGCCAGCACCACGAACGCCCCGACCTCCTCGGCGGATAATTTGCGGACGTCCTCATACGCGTTAAAAAATGCCAATCCCTTTGTGATATTGAAAGAACCGTCTCGTTCGAAACACCAGGCGTTGAGCGAGATCGCGACATCGTAAGCGAGTTCGTCCGTGCAGGCGAAGTAGAAATCGATGAGCCCGGATAATTCATCGCCAACGAACAAGACATTGTCGGGAAAAAGATCGGCATGGATGACGCCTTTCGGCAAATCGCGCGGCCAGCTTCCGCCGAGATAGGCCAACTCCTTTGCTATTTCCGCGGCGAGGCCGGGCCGCACTTCATCGGCACGCGCGCGCGCCTCATCGAAGAGGGCCGGCCAGGCTTCGAGGCCCAAGGCATTGGGGCGATATCCGGCAAAGCCGGCACCGGCCCGATGCAGTTTGCCAAGCGCCTCGCCAACGGCTGCGCAGCAGCGGACGCTTGGGTTTTTGCGCCACATGCCTTCGAGAAAAGTCACGATTGCCGCCGGGCGGCCAGCGATCTTGCCGAGCGCGCCGCCATGCCTGTTCCTTACCGGTTGCGGGCAATTTAGTCCGCGACCAGAGAGATGCTGCATAAGCCCAAGAAAAAACGGCAAGTCTCTTTCGTCGACTCGCTTTTCGTAGAGCGTAAGGATGAAATAGCCAGCATCGGCGTGCAAGAAATAATTGGAATTCTCAACCCCTTCGGCAATTCCTTTCAGGGCCAGCACGTGGCCAAGATCATAGTCGCCAAGAAAGCTGGCAAGGTCGGCCTCGTTGACTTCGGTATAGACGGCCATGGCGCATCCGCGCGGTAACGCGCGCGGCCACCCCGCGGCGCGCGTTGGTGTTAGCCACCCCAATGCGGGAGGTCAAATGCTAGCGCGATCGTTTCGGATTTGGCTGTTCATCGGCCCTATCGGTTTGCAATCCCCGCGCCGCCTCCCGCGGAAGCCCGCTCGCGCTGCGTGCCGGTTTCGGCGATACCCGCGTGGGTGTCGGGCTGGATGACGCCGCAAGACACGATCAGCTTGACCGCATCGTCCGGAGTGATTGGCAGTTCAATGACATCGCGCGACGGCAGAAAAAAGTAAAATCCGGTCGTCGGGTTGGGGGTGCAGGGCAGAAAAACCGAAATATGTTCCTCGTCCGAAAGATGCCCGGCGATGACTGCCCCTGGCGGCGTACAAATGAACACAAGAGACCATTGGCCTTCGCCCGGGTACTCGATCATCCCCACCTTGCGGAACGTCGCGCCGGATTGGGAAAACACGGTTTCGAAGATTTGTTTCGCGCCTTTATAGATCGAACGGACGACCGGCATACGGGCGAGCATCGCCTCCCCGAGCCTGATGAGGCTCCGGCCGGCGAGGTTGGCGGCAAGAAAGCCCAAAAACGTGAGCCCAAGAAATGCGAAGACCACGCCGAGTCCGGGCAATTGGAACGGCAAAAAATTGTCCGGCCAAAACCGCACCGGAACGAGGCGCTTGACCGAACTGTCGATGGTATCAACGACCCACCAGACGATGTAGGCGGTTGTCGCGAGCGGACCGGCGACAATGACCCCGGCCAGGAACCAATTGCGAACGCGCCCGCCGAGGCTAGGGCCTTTGAGGCCGGCGGCCGGGCTGGCGCCGTGCAACGAAACCGGCTTATCTGGCGGCATCTTCGTCATGGTTCGCCCGGCGGAGGGGAATCCAGTTTATCAGGTCCCGATATGTCGAGGCGTAAATAAATTCGCGGCATCTCGAAAATCCGTCTGTGCGAAAAATATTTTCACTTTTGTACCTTTTTGGCGGCTTTCCGCGTTTTGTGCGTGACATTGCCTTTGACGTGAGCTAGCGTTTCCGCCTGAGCCGTTCAAGGCCGAAGCCGCTAAAAGTTCGGCACAGCAGTCCAAGTCTTGGGAGGACGCCTATTCTATCGCCCGTACACCACAACGTGGTGTCGCCTTCGTAAAGAAGGTAAGGGCAAAGAAGAGGTTATGGACAGGACTCGTCGGGGCGGGGATACGCGACGTATCTTCGCCCCTTTTTTTTCGCAACCGCCGCTTTCACACAAACGCCGCGCTCGAGCGCGTTCCGATCAAACGGAATCGTTTTGATCGATAAGGACGCAGCTCAAAATCAAAGAGTTGGAGCATGTCCTGATCGAAAATGTCGAGCAACTTTTTCGGGACATGCTGTGGCGCGAGAGCGTTTCAGTCGGGCTTATTACCGCTGCCGGATTTAGGCGCCGGCGTGGTGTCCGAGGGCGCCGCTTTGTCCTGGCCGGACTTGCCCTGAGCAGCGGCGCCTTGCGGCTTCTCGCGCCGGGTTCCGTCCGGATTATAAAGAGCCTCGGCCTCGTCGCTCATTTCGAGGCACGTCAAGAGTTCGACATAGCTTGGCACAGGCGCGGCGCCCTGCGCGACGCAATCCTTGCGGTCGCCGGGCTTAAAATGCCCCCACTTTCGCGCGAGTTCCGCGCGCGCCTCGTTCTCGTCCTTCATACAGCCTCGATAAGCGAGATTCTTGTCGTCGCCGGTATAGGCTCGCGCTTCGTCGCATGAGCGGGCAATGTCGAAACGCGGCACCCCGTCCGGCTTCGCCGACGCCAGATCCGGCAGGACCAGAATCGCAATCCAAAATAGCCCCGCGGCGATATCTTGCATGCGGCCTTCCTCCATCAGCCAATGTGATCCCGCACGCCGCGCCGGCACGCGGAAGGGCTTCCGCCTGCTTCAGACGATTAAACTTTGGCGGATGTTAAATGAAGATCGCGGCATTTGCATTAAGATTCCATGTTGTATCGATTGGCCGCCAAAGAAGCGGCCGGCGGCTCATGATTTGCGGGAGGATGGCGGTGAAAGCAGACGGAGAATTTCAGATTGCTCTCGCGATGTCGGGGGCAGTATCCGCCGGCGCCTATACGGCCGGAGTTTTCGATTTTCTAATCCAGGCGCTCGATGAATGGGAAAATGCGAAAACCGGAAAATACTTGGAGAAAGGGGACGATCCGGACACGATCCCGAACCATTTTGTTGGCATCAAGGTGATCTCCGGCGCCTCGGCTGGTGCGGTTACCGCTGCGGTCGGCACCGTCGCCCTCGCCGACGCGGATCAGAAGCCAGTAGAGTTCGACACGCAACGCGAAGGCGAGCAGAAAATCAAATGTTACCTGCCGAAACTCTACGAGACTTGGGTGGTCAAGCCCGGTCTCGTCGCCGAAGGCGAAGAGATGATCGATTTCCTGCAAACGAGCGATCTCGATGCGGCTCCCGAAGCGGCCGATGACTTCTCCCATACGTGCGGCATTCCAGGCGGCGAGAGCGGCCCGCAGCGAGTGGCATCGCTACTAAATTCGCGTCTGCTCGACGCGATGGCGCGCGCCGCGCTCGATGTCAAGCATGTGTCGGACTCGCCACGCCCGTTTATTTCAAAAACACTGCATATCTATATGACGCTGTCGAACCTGCGCGGCGTCCCTTATTCGGTCCCATTCGACGGCACTGCCCCCAACAACGGCGCCAAAGGCGACAAGGGCCGGCGCGAGAACTGTTATCACATGATCTCGCATGCCGACCGCGTCCATTACGCCGTGGCCGGGTTGGGCAGTTGGGATAACGAGAACAGCAAGAGCGCTTTCGCCGACAACGATCAAAAACGCGAGATCGCGGCGGCGTGGCTGGTGGCACCCGATCCCGGCAAGCCGAGTTGGAGGGATTATGCCGTCTGCGCTCTCGCCTCGGCAGCCTTTCCGGTGGGGCTAGCTCCACGCTTGATCGGCGCGACGCTCGGCAGAGATTCCACACCCAGCGAATACGATGGCCGACGATTGCCCATCGACGCGCTCCGCGGCGTTCTAACCATGCCGCCAGCTTGGCCGTCTGCGGTAAGCGACGAGCACCCGTTCTGGTTTACGACGGCGGATGGCGGGATCATCGACAATGATCCTTTTGAATACGCCCGATTCTCGTTAAAGGACCATCTAACGCGCGGGGACTCCGGCAAATCAGAAGCCCTGGCGACGCTGCAATTGGAAGATGACCTCCCGTCCGCTCTCGACAACGTCGATCGCGCCGTCATCATGGTCTCGCCTTTCCCAGAGCTGAAACCGATCAAGCCCGAAGGCCGGCCAGCATCTGACGTCGCGAGCATCTTTTCCGCGCTGCTGCCCGCCTTGATCGACCAAGCCCGCTTCAAGCCGGGCGAAATCGTGCTCGCGGCCGATGCTAAGCACGGCGGCCGTTATTTGATCGGCCCGAGCCGGGTCGTGACGGTCAAACAAGAAATGACGGACGAAGATGGGAAGGTCATATCGCCGAAAATCGAAAAGGAGGAGCGCTACGGGATTGCGAGCGGTCTTCTAAGCGGCTTTGGCGGGTTCGTCGCGCGAAGCTTTCGCGACCATGATTTTCAGCTCGGGCGACGTAACTGCCAGCGGTTTCTTCAAGACGCCTTCGCGCTGCCTCCGGAAAATGCCATCATTAAGCGCTGGATCGAGAGCGCGAAAGCGGACAGGATTGCCGCATTCAAGGCAATTCCGTCACAAGATATGGCCGACGCTTATCCGATCATCCCGCTGTTTGGCACCGCCAAAGCGGAGGTGGCTCTCGCCGCATGGCCGCGCATTTCGCAGGCTCGTTTCGAAACGTTGCAAACGCGAATCGCGGAGCGCTTCGATGCCGTGGCGGCGAGATTGCTGGAGCAGAACGTTGCGGGCGGCTTGGGATTTCTGCTGTGGCTTGCTTTATTGCCATGGCCTTTTGGCCTCATCCGTAAAAGGGCGCTCAATTATATCAGGCCTTTCATGCTGGCCGATCTCGTGCGGCGCGACCTGATCGAAGGCTGGAAAGTGCCGCCCAACCCGGGACTCGATGGCGACGACATCAGGCTCGTTCTGGCCGAACTCATCAATCCTGGCTACGACCTACGCAATGTCGCGGGACTTGCCAAGGCGGCCGGATTGGACCGCGCGACGGTCGAGGCGGTGCTCGCCCTCGGCCAGATCCCAGCTGCCGCGGGCCAGCGTTTCGAAGTCTGGCGCGCGCCTTGGACCGATAAGGCGGGCGGCACGCTCTACACACTCATGAGCCGAAAACCAGCCTGGCGCAGATGGCTTTTGTGGCGCTATCTCGGCTGGTTCTTCGACTTGGTTTTGGGCCGCAAACGTTCGGACTCTTGGTTGGCAAAACCGGCGGTGGACAAACCCGGCGTCTGAGCGAGGGTACCGCACGCATCGCCGCAGCGCTGGCCCCGATGGGTATCGCGGATTGGGCTCCACGCATTGCGGCGCGCTTTGATGCGCGATGACCAAGCGGAGTTTCCCAATCCAGGTCCTGACCGTATTGCCGTCGCTGCGTTTTGCTCCTTGCTTGCTTTCTGGCCGGCCTCTATCCGGCCTTGACGCAACCTGGGTTTTGACTGATAAGTAATGATATCTGGTATAAGTCAGCATTGAGGGATATCATGCGAGGCGATCACGGCAAGCGAAGTCGCGCCTTTTGCGCGCGGGGATTTGCGGCCCTATGGGCCATGTTGGCCCTGGTTCTCGCCTTCGGCGCCCGACCGGCGGCGGCGGCGCCTTTCGCCTATGTTGCGAATAAGGGCTCCAACAACGTCTCGGTCATCGACACGGCTACCAATACGGTTGCGGCCACCGTCACGGTGGGGGCTAACCCCTTTGGGATAGCCGTCACCCCGAACGGGACACGCGCCTATGTGGCAAATGAGAGTTCCAACAATGTCTCGGTGATCGCCACCGCCTCCAACGCGGTGGTGGCCATGGTCCCTGTGGGGGCCACCCCCCTAGAGGTAGCCGTCGCGCCGGATGGGCAACACGCCTATGCCGTGAATGCTAACTCCGGCACTGTCTCGGTGATCCGCACGGCCACCAACACGGTGGCAGCCACGGTCACGGTCGGGCTTACGCCCGGCGGGATCGCCGTCACCCCGGATGGGACGCAGGCCTATGTCGCGAATGCTACCTCCAACAACGTTTCGGTGATCGACACATCCACCAACACCGTGGTCGGAGCCCGATCCCGGTGGGGAATTTGCCCGGTGGGATTGCCTTCGCCCTGGATGGGAAACACGCCTATGTCGCGAATCTTGGCTCCGGCGATGTTTCGATGATCCGCACGGCCAAGAAAAAGGTGGTCGCCACGGTCGCGGTGGGTATTGAACCTCTTGGGGTCGGCATTAGGCCATGAGCCATCACGCGCGCCGAAACTTGACCCGAACCGGTCGGTGGCGAGCACGCGCGGCGAGAGATTTCCGGAAAGTTGCAATTTTTTGCAAACATACGTTAGTGTCCCGCTTCCGGCGACGCAACGAATATTAAAATCGAAAGACGGGCGGGAGGAAGAGGATCATGCGGGACAAGGTTGTGGTTGTCACCGGCGGGACCGGCGTGCTTGGACGCGCGGTGGCGGAAGCGGCGCTGGCGGCCGGAGCCTCTGTGGCCATCCTCGACCGGGAGCAAACGGATAAGGTCGCAGCGCGGGACCAGCTTCTGGTGCTCGGTGGGGTGGAGTTGACGGATTTTGCGGCGGTCAAGCAAGCTTTTGAAGCCGTGGCCGCACGGTTCGGAAAAATCGACGGACTTGCCAACATCGCGGGCGGCTTCCGCTGGCAAACCCTTGGCGATGGCGATCTCACTGGTTGGAGCGACCAGTTCGGGATGAATCTTTTGACCGCCGCCACGGCGACCAAGGCAGCGCTGCCTTATCTGCGCGCAACGCGGGGCGCCATCGTCAATATCGCATCGGCTCCCGCGAAAAAGGCCGGCGCGGGAATGGGCGCCTATGCCGCCTCCAAGGCTGGCGTGCTGCGGCTGACCGAAAGCGTTGCCGAAGAAGAGAAGAACGCGGGCGTCCGCGTCAATGCGGTGCTGCCGACGATCATCGATACGCCACGCAACCGCGCGGACATGCCGAAAGCCGATTTTTCACGCTGGGTGAAGCCGGAAGAGATC
>JBOHJU010000124.1:0-7863 GCA_050728755.1 Methylocella sp. | reverse complement strand
ATTGACGGGTAATCTCGATTGCCGACATGCTGCCCGCTCCGCGAATCAACGATGGGCTGCATCGAGTCACATTTGCGGCGGTTTGGGAATCCCCCCAGGAGTCAGGTTCTCGGGCGGTTGGTATGAGTTCGTTGAGATCGGCGAGCAACGATCCGATTGAAACGGTTCCACATAATTGACCCCGCGAACCTCCGTTTCGAGAACGTCGAGACGTTGCCCAATGCGGTGAAGTCATGCCGCGTTTCCTCCCGATGCGATGCGAGTTCGCTGCGGACGCCCGCGATATCGGCGCGAAGGATGCGAAACTGCTCAAGAATGAGGTCAGGGGTTTCATCCGTCATGGCCGCGTCTTTTCCACTGTCGCGCCAACTTTCTCGATCAAGGTTATGTTGTTGCGTACACGGCAACGCTCACGGGCGGTTCTAGAGGAGTATGTTTCAAAAGCCTGCGCGGAACCAAAGCCCTCATGCTGAGGAGCGCCGAAGGCGCCGTCTCGAAGCACGAGGGCGCTTTAGAGACCGCCCCGCATCCTTCGAGACGGCCCGACGGGCCTCCTCAGGATGAGGGGACGACCTTTGAAACAGGCTGTAAATTCCATTTCCTTGAAAATATGCCCTTCCCCGGCAACGCAAATCGGCTTCGTTCGGGGCTTAAGCGGTTCCGGTGCGCCGGTTCTGGCGAATAGGGCCGGCGCGGCGCAACAAAATTGGGTTAATGCAACCAAGTTTTTTGCTCAATACTTACGCATCTTTCCTTTCCGGCAGCGCTTCGTCCCGCCATTCGAGCGGGAGCACTTTGCCGTCTTCGACAGTAAGTGCAAGCCGCCCTTGTTTCAGTTCGAGCGCCTTGGCGCCAAAAAGCTCGCGCCGCCAGCCGGTGAGTGCCGCGACCTTGGCGTGATCATCGGCGGCGATCGCTTCGAGATCGTCGGCGGTCGCGATCATTTTCGCCGCTACCCCGTGGCTCTCGCTGATATGGCGCAGGAGCACGCGCAAAAGCTCGACCGTCGCGCCATTGCCGCCATTACGGCGCTCACGCTCTAATTTCGGCAGGGTTTTGGGATCCCGTGCGAGACCGCGCTCGACTGCCGCCAAAATCCCCGCGCCGGCGCGCGAACGCTCCATCCCGCGCGGTAAGGCGCGCAGATTGCCTAAGGTCTCGGCCGTTTTCGGCGCGGCGAGCGCGAGTTCGATCAAGACATCGTCCTTCAAAACCCGCGCGCGAGGCACGTCGCGCGTCTGCGCCTCGGCCTCCCGCCAGGCGGCGACCTCGATCAGCACCGCGAGATCGCGCGGTTTGCGGACCCGGCTACGGAACCGCTCCCAGGCGTTTTCGGGGTGCTGTTCATATGTCGAAGGCGACATTAAGAGCGCCATTTCGTCGTCGAGCCAGCCGGTTCTGCCGGTTTCCTCCAATTTGGCGCGCAGGAACCTATAGATGTCGCGCAAATAGGTAACGTCGGCGATCGCATATTCGGCCTGGGCCGGCAAAAGCGGACGCCGCGACCAATCGGTGAAGCGCGAGGATTTATCGAGCCTGACTTTCGTGATCGTCTGCACAAGATCGCCATAGGAGACCTGATCGCCGAAACCGCAGACCATCGCGGCGACCTGGGTATCGAACAGCGGCGCCGGGATCAATTTTGCCAGATTCCATATAATTTCAATATCTTGACGGGCCGCATGGAAGACCTTTGTCGGCCCCTGGTCGGCCATCAGCTCGAAAAAAGGCGCAAGATCGAGCCCCTCGGCCATCGCATCGACCGCCACGGCTTCTTCTTCCGACGCGAGCTGCACGACGCAGAGGCGCGGCCAGAAGGTCGTTTCCCGCAAAAACTCGGTATCGACGGTGACGAAGGGGTGGGTTGCAAGGCGGCGGCAGACGGCGCTTAGGTCTTCGGGCGTGGAAATCAGGGTCATCATGGCTCAATAATGCAAAGGCAGACCATCGGCTATAGGCTCCCGCGCGTCCCAGGGCCTGAACGGCGCGCCATCGCGACCCCGCCTTGACAGACGGCGCCTCCCATGCGGTTGTCCGCGCGCTTGGCGCAAACCGCAAGGCCGCGTCGAGCCCACGTCTTCTGGCTCGTGACTTTATGATGAACCGCTACCGCTCTCACAACTGCGGCGCCCCGCGCGAAATGCACGCAGGCGAAACGATTCGTCTTTCCGGCTGGTGCCATCGCATTCGCGATCATGGCGGCGTGCTGTTCATCGATCTGCGCGATCATTACGGCGTTACCCAATGCGTAGTCGACCCGGATTCGAAGGCTTTCGAGCAAGCCGCAAAGCTTCGTTCGGAATGGGTCGTCCGGATCGACGGCGCGGTCCGGAAGCGCCCCGCGGGCACCGAAAATTTCGAAATGCCGACCGGCCTCGTCGAAGTCTATGTCACCGGAATCGAGGTTTTGGGAGCCGCTGCCGAATTGCCGATGCCCGTGTCCGGCGAGCAAAATTATCCGGAAGAGATGCGGCTGCGCTACCGCTTTCTCGATCTACGCCGCGAAAAACTGCATCAAAATATCATGCTGCGCGGAAGAATCATCGATTCGCTCCGCGCGCGGATGAAGGCCCAGGGCTTTTTCGAGTTCCAGACCCCGATACTCACCGCTTCGAGTCCCGAGGGGGCGCGCGATTTTCTGGTGCCGTCCCGCCTGCATCCGGGAAAATTCTACGCCCTGCCGCAGGCGCCGCAGCAGTTCAAGCAGCTCATCATGGTGGCGGGCTTCGACCGCTATTTTCAGATCGCACCGTGTTTTCGCGACGAGGATGCCAGAGCTGACCGCAGCCCCGGCGAATTCTATCAGCTCGATATCGAGATGAGTTTTGTCACGCAGGAGGACGTCTTTGCCGCCGTCGAGCCGGTGCTTCACGGGGTTTTCGAGGAATTCGGCGGCGGCCAATCGGTGACGCAGGGGTTTCCGCTGATTTCCTACGCAGAAGCGATGCTGAAATATGGCTCCGACAAGCCCGATCTTCGCAATCCGCTCGTCATTGCCGATGTCACGGAAGAATTTTCGCGCGAGGACGTAAGCTTCAACGCGTTCAAGACTGTCATCAAGTCGGGCGGCGTCGTGCGGGCCATTCCGGCGCCCGGCGCGGCCGCTCAGCCGCGCTCTTTTTTCGATAAGCTCAACGATTGGGCTAAGGACGAAGGCGCGGCGGGCCTCGGCTATATCATCTTCGAAGGCGAGGGCGGCGGGCTTACAGGCAGAGGCCCGATCGCCAAATTTCTTGCCCCCGAAGCGCAGGCGAAAATCGCGGAAAAGGCGGGGCTTAAAGCCGGCGACGCCGTGTTTTTCGCCTGCGACCAGGAGGAACGAGCGGCGAAACTTGCCGGTGCCGCTCGGCTCAGTATCGGCAACGAGCTCGGTCTATCGAAAAAGGATGTTTTCGAATTTTGCTGGATCGTCGATTTTCCGATGTACGAGCGGAACGAAGACGAACAAAAAATCGACTTTTCGCACAATCCGTTTTCGATGCCGAATTTCGATGCCGGGGCTTTTCTCGAGCTCGATCCGGCCGATGAAAAGACAATTCTCGGCATCAAGGCTTTTCAATACGACATCGTCTGCAACGGCGTCGAGCTTTCCTCCGGCGCGATACGCAACCATCGCCCCGATATTATGAAGAAGGCCTTCGCGCTCGCCGGCTATGGCGAGGATACGCTGCTCGAAAAATTCGGCGGCATGTACCGTGCGTTGCAATATGGCGCGCCGCCGCACGGCGGGATCGCGCCCGGCGTCGACCGCATCGTCATGCTGCTCGCGGGCGAGGAAAATTTGCGCGAGGTCGTGCTTTTTCCGATGAACCAGCGCGCCGAGGATCTGCTCATGGGCGCGCCTTCCACGGTTACGCCGAAGCAATTGCGCGAGTTGCACATCCGGCTCAATTTACCCGAAACCAAGAGGTGAAACTTGAATGGACTGGTTTGCCTTTAGGCAAAACCCGAACGGGAGAAGACGATGCACCGTATCTCTTTGACCTTGGCCAGCGTAATTTGTTGCCTCATTGTCGCGGGATGCGACAAATGCGGCGACCCGGTGAAATTCAACGTGCCAAGCCTGCCCAACGCCTGCTACGACAGCCCGCGCCAGAAATGAATGCATTTGCCAGCGCGGCAAGACCAGCGGCTTAAGGCGCATCGTGCCCGAGCGCAGGCAGACGCGACATCTGCTCCCAATTGCAATATTATGAATTTCTTGACGCAGGACCGATAATCTCGGGCCTTCCCAGCACGAATCTAGAAGCGCGAAATGCGTAAATTTTTATTTCTTTTCTTCGTCCTTTCGCTAACTGCTCCGGGTCTGGCGAAGCCCAGGCCCGCCGGCTTCGCGGAAGCCGAAGCGCGCTTCGATAGCTTGGACGCCAATGCCAAGGCCACTTATCAGATCATGATGGGGGCGGCGGGTTACTGGGCGCAGATGCCGCGGCCCGATTACAGCCTGCGTCTGTTCGAGGATACGCAGCGCTTCCAAGGCGACCTTGGACATCCGCCAACAGGCATCCTTACCAAAGCTGAGTTCAACAAGCTTTTCAGCCTAGCCATTCCAAACCTTCGGTATTGGGGTTTTAGGCAGATGACCCACCCCACCCGCGGCCGCCCGATCTGGGTGCCGATGGGCATAGGCGGCAAAATTGTCCCGCATGGCAACGATGTGAGTTTCGAGGGCAATGGAGTAGAAATAAGTTACAAATATCTCCTCAATGTCCAGCTCGATTCCGCGTACGACTTCATGCTCAACAAGCTGAGAGACGAGGGCCAAAACATATCATACCGCGTGATGCACAAAGGCTTCTTTGCAATTTCTGCGGAGAAAGATGGAACCTCGGAATATTTTCGCTATCATCAGGATGGCGCGGGATTACTCGGCTTCACGATGTTCTGGCGAAACAATGATGCGCCGATATATGGCAACCGGATAGTGGCGCTTGTATCAGGCTCTCTTTCGAATCAAATGCTGGGAACGCCGATGATCCCAGTGCCAAGGTTCGACGAAGCAACTCCGCCGCGCACCGCCAACAATTACGAGCAGCCGCCAGCGGCGGCCTCGCTAGAGGGTCTGCCCAACGCACTTGCGCCACCGGCAAAACCAAAGGCCAGTTTTTCGTCGGGTTCCGGCTTCTTTGTTGGCAGCGATGGCGATGTCCTCACCAACAACCATGTCATCGAAGATTGCACTTCGATCCGCGTATTCATGGACCAGGCGGCAGCGGCCGAGGCGCGCGTTATTGCCCGCGACGCTTCAAATGATTTGGCGCTTCTTTCGACAGCTTTGAAGCCAATCCGGAAAGCTTCACCGCGAACGAATGTGAGGCTCGGAGAATCCGTGGCAGCGTTTGGCTATCCCCATGCCGATGTCCTTGCATCGAGCGGCAACTTCACTCTCGGCAATGTGACGGCGCTCGCGGGGATCCGCGACGACTCTCGCTACTTGCAAATATCCGCACCAGTCCAGGCGGGCAATAGCGGCGGCCCTTTGCTCGATCAGAATGGAAACCTCGTGGGGATCGTGACCGCCAAATTAAACGCATTGAAAATTGCCGCGGCGAGCGGCGACCTCCCGCAGAATGTGAACTTCGCATTGAAGGCGTCGACCGTCGCCAATTTTCTCGACACGAACCGGATCAAATACGCTCCCGGCTCTTCCACTGTTGCCTTGAAACCCGAGGATCTCGCGGATCAGGCGAGGTCGATGAGCGTTTTCATCCTGTGCAAGTGAGCCGGCTCCTGGCCGTATTCGCGGGCGAGGTGCCGAACCCCTTCGCGCTTGACGCACTGACTGCACAAACGTCAGCCGCTATCCCGGCAGTCGCCAGGTTCATGCCTTTGCAAAGCCGCCGGTTCGCACGACCGGGCGCGGGCGCCTTGACGGGCATCGAAGCGATTCTCGGCCCATACGACATGATGGGTGGTGAAGGCGCGCAGCCACGCCGCGAGCGCAAGGATTTCCCGTCCCAAAAAAGCAAGCGGCGACCATGCCGAAACCTCCCAACCTTTGCAAAGCGCAAAGCCCGTCTCGGCGCAGAACCACAATAGCAAGGTCAAGGAGAATCCCAGCCACGATGGACAAGAGACGAGCGGCGCTGCTAGCGCCCCCGCGACGGCCGCCGGCAGCGGGCTCGCCAGCGGCTCCAGCGGAAAGGTGACGCGCTCGTTTTTTCGTCTGATCACGCTCCATCGGAGTTGCCTCTGATAGATTTCGCGCAAGGTTCGCGCGCCAATTTCCTGAGCGACGGTTCGGTGCGAAAATACGGTCTTGAGGCCTAGCCGCGCGAGCGCCATCGAGAGCGCGGTGTCCTCTGCAAGCGTATCGCTTATGGCGGCGATGCCGCCCGCCTTGGCGAGGTCAGTTCGCCGGAAAAGCATTGCCTTGCCGACGCCAAAGCCGAGGCCCAGCGCCGAGGCGGCCAGCAAGAGCCGCGCATGGCTATTTATCGAACAGGCCTCGATCCGGCCGGCGAAATTTCCCGCACGCACCGCGACCGGCACTCCGACGACAAGCCCGACTCCTTTCGTAAAATTTTGCACGAAAGCGGCCATCGCGCCGGGCTCGAGCGTGATATTCGAATCTTTGGTGAAGACGAGATCGTGGCTCGCGGCGGCTAACGGGGCCGCGAGATTATTGAGTTTTGGGCTGACCGCCGCCGCGTCCGGCGAGCGCAGAAAACGGCATGAAACCTTGGGGTGCGAGGCCGCGATGCGGCGAGCCGCGTCGCGCGCGGGAGACTCGTGTTCGGCGGCGCTGATCAAGATCTCGTAGGCGGGATAGTCTTGGGCAAACATCGAGGCTTGCGCGGTCGAGAAACCGGGGTCGAGCAGTTTTACCGGAATAATCGCCGAGATGGCCGGCCGATCCTTGCGCGTCGCGCGCCGACGCTGCACAAAAGGCTGCGCCAGGCCGCAGCCGAGGCTTGCGCAGAACAGGGCGGCGGCAACACTCCACCAGATCGCGCCGGCATAGGAGAAAAGGCATGCCACGAAGATAATCCGCCGAACGGTCAGGCGCGCGCCTTGGCGAAATTCGCCGTCGGCCTGTCCCAATTGACAATATTCCACCACGCCGCGAGATAATCGGCCCGGTTGTTCCGATATTTGAGATAATAGGCCTGCCCCCCAATCGACGCCGAACACGGCGCGCTGAACGTCTTTTTCGAGCGGCGTATCCTGATTGGGTGTCGAGATGACATCGAGCTTGCCGTTCTTGCCGACGATGAGCCACGCCCAGCCGGAGCCAAAACGCGACAGTCCGGCGGCGCTGACTTTCCCGATCAATTTGACGGGGGAGCCGAACGAAGAGTCGATCGCGGATTTCAGGTCTCCGCTCGGCGAGAATTACGGCAGGCGTTTTGGCGGTGAGGCCGGGGTATTTTTGGACGGCCACGTTCAAGGCCGCGGCGTAGGCCCCACGGTGATGATCGTGATTGATCTTCATGAGGTGCCGGAGCTTATCGAACCGGATCAAGGTGCGTACCCCATGGACACAAAGGGTCTTCCGTCCGTATGCTTTAGTGCAAATAACGGATGCGCTCGCGCAGTTGGTCGTGCACCTACGCCGAAGTCAGAGGCGAACGAGAGCAGTTGTGTGCTGCTTTTCATGGGTCTTTAGGGATAGAATATATAACCTCTATATACCATAGCGACGGGTCATCCCGTTTCCAAGCCGGTTTTCGGGCAAGCGTACCGCGCCAAGTTGGGAGTCTGGCAGGGGCGTTCGTGCGCAAAACTATCCCCCATAACAAAGTTTGGCTTTAGAGCAGGATGATGTTGGTTTGAATCGCGATGGGATTCCCAACCGCGTGAAAATCTGATTCAAGCTGTCGGCCGGATGGAGGCCGGCAGCGATGGCGAGACCTTATTCAT
>JBOHJU010000123.1:0-7880 GCA_050728755.1 Methylocella sp. | reverse complement strand
CGCGGCGACGCTCACCGCCATCTGGGGCGTCGAATCCAATTATGGCCGCGATTTTGGGAAACGCCCGGTGGTGCAATCGCTCGCCACCCTCGCCTGCGGCGGCAGGCGGCAGGCCTATTTCCGGTCCGAGTTCATCGCCGCCCTCAAGATCGTTCAGCGCGGCGACATCGATCCCGCCCAATTCAACGGGTCTTGGGCCGGCGCCTTCGGCCATACCCAGTTCATGCCCTCGACCTTTTTGCGCGATGCCATCGATCTCGATGGGGATGGCCGCAAAGACGTCATCAATTCCGTCCCCGACGCGCTTGGCTCGACCGCCGCCTATTTGCGCAAGAGCGGTTGGGCCACCGGCGGCACATGGGGCTTCGAAGTCCGCCTGCCGGAGCATTATGCGGGTCCTTCCGGGCGGACCCGCAAGCAACCGATGGCCGCCTGGGCCGCGCGGGGTATAGCACGCATCGACGGTCAGCGGCTTCCGGCCGGGGGGAGCGCGGGGCTGCTGCTGCCTGCTGGTCCCACTGGGCCAGCTTTTCTTGTCACTCGCAACTTCGATGCGATCTACTCCTATAATGCGGCAGAGTCTTATGCGCTGGCGATCGCGCTTCTGTCCGACCGGCTGCGCGGGCGCCGCGGTCTCGTCGCGGCGTGGCCGACGAACGACCCGGGCCTGTCGCGGACGGACCGGCGCGAGATGCAAACACTTCTCATGCGGCGCGGCTACGATCTCGACGGCAAAGCGGATGGCGTGATCGGGACCAAGACAAGACAGGCAATCGTGGACTTTCAATCCCGGTCCGGCTTGCCGCAAAACGGCCGCGCCTGCGTTTCGGTGCTGGCCGCGCTACGGGCGAAGTGAAGCAGCCAAAACCTCACATGGCCCCACGCGTCTGACAGCTTTGTGAGAAGTGGGATGGGGAGGAAATCGCACCCAACGGGACGCTTTGAAAAATTGTGGCGAAACTGCCACATAAAGGGCGAATTTTTGGCGTGCCGATTTTACCGGCTCTGGCCATGGTAAATTAATTGCTGCGGCAGGGATGGCAGATACCCAGCAATTTTTCTACCAAACAGTTTCGCCATTCCTGTCGCGCCTTCGCCTCGCATCTCGCCTTGCCCGGTGTCCGCTAACTCGCCAGGCTTCCGGTCCGAGACCCCCGCGACGGGGCGGAGCGGAGGCGACGCCGCGCGGGATCGCCGGCATTATTGGCGAGACCTCCGATCCTGCCACGACCGCCGCCACAGCCTTCGAGAGGCGCCGAACTCAAGCGACCGAAGCAAGGGTCCGGGGACCGGCGAAGCCTATTTTGGCAAGCCGCCCGACGACATAAATGTTTCCGCTTTCGTCGCCGCGTCAGGCTGAGCTTCCGGCACCGCTTGCGCGAAGGCAGGATGCTCGCGGGCGGCCGCGTCGGCCGCAGCGATGCGCGGATAAGGCGCCAAATCGAGGCCGGCGCGCCGAGCATTATAGACCTGGGGCACAAGGCAAATGTCGGCCAGGGTAATCTGGTCTCCGGCGGCATAGCGCCCGGCGATGGCGGCGAGGCGCGCTTCGATCGCGGCGAATCCGGTCCCAATCCAGTGCCGGTTCCAGGATGCCCAGGCGCCGGTGCCTGCGCCAAAGTCCGCGGCGAGTTTTTCAACCACCCGCAAATTGCCGACCGGATGGATGTCGCAAGCGATCGTGTAGGCGATCTCGCGGCAAACCGCCTTCTGCCTGGAGTTGTCAGGCAACAAAGGCGGGTCTGGATATATTTCGTCGAGATATTCGATGATGGCAAGCGACTGAGACAGCGTAAATCCGTCGGCTTCCCGCCATACCGGAACGAGACCGGCGGGGTTTCGCGCGCGATGTTCCTCGCTCCTCTGCTCGCCCAATTGCAGATGCACGGAGACTTGTCTCGCGGTAATCCGCTTGAGGTTTAGGGCGATCCGCACCCGGTAGACAGCGCTCGATCGCCAATAGCCGAAGAGGACCGGCTCAGACCACGGGACTTGCATAAGGTTCGACCGTCTGTTCGATGGCGCCGAAAATGGACTGGCCGCCCGGATTCTTCATCTCGATGCGCACCGTATCGCCAAAGCGCATAAATGGCGTCTTCGCAGCGCCCTCGCGAATGGTCTCGACCATCCGCGCCTCGGCAAGGCACGAGTAGCCAACTCCGCCGTCCGCGATAGGGCGGCCAGGACCGCCGTCCGCGCCTTTGTTTGAAACTGTGCCGGAGCCGACGATGGTGCCTGCACAGAGCGGCCTTGTCCTGGCCGCGTGCGCGACCAAGGCCGGGAAATCGAAATTCATGCCGGTGCCGGCATCCGCCCGCCCGAACGGCGTTTCGTTGAGGCTAACGAGCAAGGGAAGATGCAGGCAGCCTCCGTCCCAAGCCTCGCCAAGCTCGCTTGGGGTGACCGCGACCGGCGAGAAGGCCGAGGACGGCTTCGACTGAAAGAAGCCAAAACCCTTGGCGAGCTCGGCCGGGATCAGATTGCGCAAGGAGATGTCATTAGCAAGGACGATGAGGGCAATCGCCGCGGCGGCCCCAGCGCGATTCGCGCCCATCGCGACATCGTTGACGATGATCGCGACTTCCCCCTCGAAATCGATGCCGAAACCTTGATCCGCCATTCTTATCGGCTCGCGGGGAGCAAGAAAAGCGTCCGATCCGCCCTGATAAAGCAAGGGATCGGTCCAAAGGCCGGGGGGCATCGCGGCGCCGCGCGCCTTGCGCACGAGCTCCACGTGATTCAAATAGGCGGAGCCGTCGATCCATTGGAACGCGCGCGGCAGCGGCGAGAGCGCATCGTGCTCGCGGAACCGCTCGCGGGGTACCGAGCCGGTTTCAAGCGCCGCCGCGAGCGCCTCGAGCTTTGGCGAGAGCCGGGTCCAATCGTCGAGCGCGTCTTGCAGGGTGTTGGCAATGCCCCGCGCATCTGTGGCATAAGCGAGATCGCGCGAAACCACGACGAGCCGCCCGTCGCGGCTGCCGTTGGCGAGTGTCGCAAGCTTCACGCGGCTCCCTCGCGGCGTTGGTCATTCGCGGCGGTTTGGATCGAAGTGCTTTTCCAAACCGAGCCAGCAATCGGCGTAATCGCTTTGCAATGCGGGCAGCTTGGCTGCATATTCCGTTACCTGTTGCGGATAGCGCGTCTCAAACATGAAGGCGAGGGTATTTTCGAGTTTTTGCGGTGTCAATTCGCCCGAACTCGCTCTGTCGAATGCGCTCCTGTCCGGCCCATGCGGCAGCATGCTATTGTGGAGCGAAATTCCGCCCGGCGCAAAGCCTTTCGCCTTGGCGTCATATTGGCCGTAGATCAGCCCCATGAACTCGCTCATGATGTTCATGTGATACCATGGCGGCCGGAACGAATGTTCGGCGACTTGCCAGCGCTCCGGAAAGATCACGAAATCGACGTTCGCGGTGCCAGCTTCGCCGGATGGCGCGGTGAGCACCGTGAAAATCGAAGGATCCGGGTGATCGAACAGAATGGCGCCGACCGGCGCGAAGGTCCGCAGGTCGTATTTGTAGGGCGCGTAATTGCCGTGCCAGGCGACGACGTCGAGCGGCGAATGGCCGATTTCGGCCACATGGAATCCGCCGCACCATTTTACCGTGAGGCGGCAGGGCGTTTCCTTTTCCTCGTACCTTGCAACAGGTGTCTTGAAGTCGCGCGGGTTGGCCAGGCAATTGGCGCCGATCGGCCCTCGCGCGGGCAGGGTGAACCTCGCGCCATAATTCTCGCACACATATCCGCGCGAGGGGCCGCCGTTAAGCCCCGCCTTGAACTTCATCCCGCGCGGAATGACGGCGATATCGCCCGGCGCGATGGCCAGGCGGCCGAGCTCGGTTGCGATCTCTAGCGCTCCGGTTTGCGGAACGATCAGCAATTCGCCGTCGGCGTTCATAAAATAATCGTCTTCCATGTTTTGCGTCACATGGAAGACATGCGCCGCCATGCCGGTCTGGGTGTGGACATCGCCCGCGGTCGTCATGCTGCGCATGCCGGTCACAAAGGTCAAAGGTTCATTGGGGATCGGCAAGGGGTCCCAGCGCAACTGACCGAGAGGCAAGGCCTGCGCGGCAACATGTGGCGCGGTTTTCCAGAACGGAACATCGACACGGCGCAAGCGCCCCACATGCTTGACGGAGGGGCGCATGCGATAGAGCCAGGAGCGCGCGTTGGCGCCGCGCGGCGCGGTAAACGGCGTGCCCGACAATTGCTCGGCATAAAGCCCATAAGGGCAGCGCTGCGGCGAGTTCTGCCCTTGCGGCAAGGCGCCCGGCAGCGCCTCGGTCTCGAAATCGTTGCCAAAGCCGGGCATGTAACGGTGTGTCATGGGAGGAGACCTTGAGCCGCCATTTCGCCCCGCCGCGAATTCCGAGCCCGTCTAATACCAGATCTCTGCGACGAGAAACCCGGCCGAAGGCCGTTATTGCGACCACGAGCCCTGGCGAAGCGGGAAGCAATCCAGTCCCCCGTCCGGCGTTTCTGGATTGCTTCGTCACTCCGCTCTTCGCAACGACCCCCTCACCATGAGTCGTCATCCACGCGATTGGGTATGAGGCGCAATATGCCAGCTAGCCGGAAGCAGGGCAAAATACTGAATCGTTAACATGCGAGCAATTCAGCTCTGAATGCGGAATTGACGGCGGCCTTTACGCGTTTGCGCTGGAGGGACATTTTGGCGCCGTCGCGCTTGAGGATGTTGAGGACCGCATGGCGGACGACGGCGAGGTTTAGGGGAGAGAAGTCCTCTCTGCTCCGGCAGCGATCCTCCTCAAAGGTAATATCCAACTGCCAGTGAAGGTTGTTCTCAATACTCCAATGCGCCCGCGTGGCCGCGAGGATTGCGGCGGGGTCTGCGGTCAAGGTTGTTATATAAAAACGCGTTTCGATGGATGCTTGCCCGGTTTTCTTGTCGATGCGCGTCGATGTGATTGCCGCAATGCTGCGCAGATTTTGCCACTCTGGGTGCAGCTGTTTCAGCCAGCCTATGGCTTGCGTAGCGCGGCATATGCCTCCTCGATGCGGCCATGGCCGATGCCGGTGGTTTTGTGAATCGCGCAATCTGCCGCGAGCTCCACATCGTCGAAGAATAGTTTTACATCGTCGTGCAGAGTGGTTTGATTGCCTTTGAGGGCGAGAACGTAATCGGCCTCCTGCGCGGCGATCTTGGCGGCAATCGCCTTTTGCGTCCCCATGGCATCGATCGACACGATCGCGCCCTTGATCGCAAGCATGTCTAAAAGGTCTGGGATCGCCGTTATTTCGTTGCTTTTTCCGGCAACGGCGCGCTGTCCGATCACAAGACCGGCCTCGCAGGCATAGGCGGAGAGAAGATGCAACGCCCCGTCCCCGTTGGCCGATTTCTTGGAGCCGCGCAGCGTTTTGCCGTCAATTGCGATCACGCCACGCACTCTGTCTTGCAAAGAAGCAAGCCACGCCGCAAAGCATTTTTCTAGACTATCCGGTTCGAGGAGCCGGAACACCTTTCGAAAGGTCTGCGCCTTCGGAATACCGTGTTGGTACGGCAGAAACTGCTTGAGCCAAGCCAGATATTCGTGGCTCAAAAGCTCGATCGTTTCCCAATCATCGCCGCCGCACAAGACCCCAACCACAGTCGAAAGCAGAATCTCGTCCAGCGGATAGGTAACCATCCCCGGCACACGATGCTCGGGGACCACCTTGATATGTTCCAACAAAGCGATTGTCATGGGTTTCTCCTTTCGATACCCAATCGAATCCCCTAACGTTAATAAATTCTTGGCAATTCAGGAATCTGCCCTGTAGCCGGAAGCAGAACCGCTTTTCATTTTGCCTCCGCTATTTATAGATTACGGATTAAGCCCGAAGATGGTCAGCGTCCCGGCGCCGGCGCCGGCGCTGCTGGCGACATAGACTTTCCCCTTTGCGACCACCGGAACGATATTCGCATTGGTGCTCAAAGTCCACGTTCCCGCCGGATACTGACCTAGCAATGGAAGCGTTCCACTTACGGCCGTAGCGTCGAACGCGTAAAGAGTGACCGCAGTAGAACCAGCAGCCGGACCCGGACGCCCAACCGCCCAAATGATGCCGGAGTGATTTGCCGCGACGCCGTTGGAGGAAACGGAGGTGAAGAAACCTGGATCTTCGTTAGAAGCCGATATTTGCCCGACACCCTCCTGGACGAGGTGCGGTGTTGACGGAGACCCGGATTGCACAATTTCCCAGGTCATAACGCTATTGCCGCCGCTGCTCACGACCCGCCCGATTCCATCCGGGCCCATGAAATATGAGGGCGCGCACCAGCATCCGCCGATGTTTTGCATGTCGAGGACGTGATCTGGACCCCCAGGCGTGTAACCGCCAAGACTAGCGCTATTGAGAAGAAACATTCTTCCGTCTTTGCCTACGTCGACAACGAGCGGAGAATGTGGAATTACGAGAACTCCCCCTGCTCCCAAATCCAAGTCCGCCGCATCCAACGCGGCGAAGTTCGATGGCGTGAATATGCTTGCAATTGTCAGATTCGGGGTGACCTTAACCACACTCTCCTCGATGTTATTGACGGAATTGTAGGACGTGCCGGAATAATCGGAGTTTCCCGTTGAAAAGTATAGGTTTGTCCCATCGGACGCGATGCCGGAACCG
Source organism: Methylocella sp. (assembly GCA_050728755.1). GTDB lineage: Bacteria > Pseudomonadota > Alphaproteobacteria > Rhizobiales > Beijerinckiaceae > Methylocapsa. Next base: position 1,253 of record JBOHJU010000123.1, on the reverse strand, counting down.
GACATCCAGATTGACGACAGGAACATGCTGTTGGCCGCGGTTGCTTCGGCATCGGTCAGCAGCGGCGGGAGCGGCGCAAGAGTGGACGCGGTCCACCCCAAAAGCCAACCGCGCGTTGGCCCGCTTGCGAGGTGTGGGGGGGATCCCGTCAAAAACTCATTACCGCGGAATCCCGCGTAAATATTGCCCCCGACCAAGAGTAATGCCGATCTTTGGCAATTTAATTTACCGTCAATTCCGTAAACCGTGCCGTCCGTCAGCGTATGTGTAGTATTAATATCTGTAATACTAGCGGCGGTGACACTATCCATCAGCGTCCCTACTTTGAGCGCGTGAAGCGTAAAGTATGGTTGTGAAGTACCGCTCTCAAACGTATGGATCATCACATACATCGTACCGCTGACCGGATCGATGACGGGCGTAGACTTAATTCCACCACAAGCTATCTGAGTTCCAAAATTTCTTTGGAGAAGAATCTGTCCGTTGTCGGCGTTGATCGCATAAACGGTGTTGGCTACCGTCGCCACATAGACGACATCATACACTCCAGACAGACCGGTTTGACACGTAACAATTGTCTGGCTTGGCGGACAGGTAATTTGCACGTTCGGTACAACAAGCGGTTGCGCTTCCGGCGTGTCGTCGAGATTATTGACTGTGGCTATCACGCCAAAATTATTGCTTGCCAACGAAAGAGCGGCAGGAGTGAGGATTGTCTCAGCAGCATTCCAACCGGTTCGCCTGAAATCGTTATGGTGCGTCACAACCCCCGGCCCGGATTGGGCGAGCGCGGCGAACGACGCGCCCAGAAGGAAAGCCGCTGTTGCTATGATCCTTGCCGCAATCGATAATACTTTCATAAATACCCCCTAACGAATTTGCGTTGATGTCAAAGCGAGTTGAAACTGACGTTTAACGGATAAGCGGGAATGTACCGAACACGTAATCATAAATCTCCTGCCGCCGCTCATTCTATATGACAATCTCCCTATATGACAATCTCCCGGCAATCAACCGCTTTTTGAGGTTGAGATTGCCGCGCTGGCGTGCTGCTCCGGCACGCCAAGGCCGGTGACATCGGCGCGCCGCACGCAGGACAGTGCCGGGCTGGCTGTGATCTAAGCCTAGGGTCAGGACTCATTGCTTGAGATAGCAGGCGAGCGTTGCAGCGATGCAGATCGAGGAGAAGAAGGTATGGGCACATCGATCGTAGCGGGTCGCGATGCGCCGCCAATCCTTGAGCCTTGCAAACA